>JASLOE010000020.1 GCA_030745655.1 Nitrososphaerales archaeon
AAAATGGGGCAATTATGAACTATCGTAAATGGAACTGAGAAACGATGCCTGAACCTCATTCAAAGGGCAAGTGAAGTGTAATATGGCAGATTAATCCGCCATTAGATTTTTGGTATATAATCTATAAAAGGGATAGAAAAAATACCTGTAAGACAGATACGTCAAGAGATATAAAGTCAAATAGGAAATGCCGTCACGAACATAGAAGTGAAGCCTTGTCCTTGCATTCTTCCTGTCACCATTTTCCCAATCTAGGAGTGAAAGCTGAACATCCCTTCTCCTCTTTAAATGCCTGATCTCTTCAGGATAGTTCTTATCAAATTCATTCACCGCCTTCCTGAGATTATCCATCATTAAATCTATCTCAACTGTGACGAGCTTCCTGCCGTCTCTCCATGATTTACTGTTCCTATGAACACGATACCTGGCCAGTGGTTTGTCTACATAATCAATTTCCCACTTGTAACTTATTCTAAGAAAGGCATCATAATCACCTGACATTATCAGCCGTCCATCAAAAGGAGTATTTAAACTATCAAATGCCTCTTTCCTTATCAAGACAGTCTGTGTATTTATAAAATTCTCAAATAATAATTCTGAAAAAACATTACCCCTATGCGGCTTCTTGAATTCGAATGAACGTCTTTCTTTTCCCTTCTCACTAAACGAGATGATATCGCTATAAACTAAACCAATTTCTTCATCACTTTCAAGAAGTTGAATCTGTTCTTCTAATTTCGTGGGCAGCCATAAATCATCACAATCGAGAATGGCTATGTATTTACCTCTGGCTTCCTGTACAGCCAAATTCCTTGATCCGTAAAGAGGAAGTGACACATCTGACCTGAAATATCTCAGTTTACGGCCATAGCTTCTTGCAATATTTTCACTACCATCTTTCGAAGCATTGTCTTCCCAGAAGATAATCTCCCAATCTTCATAAGTTTGGGCAAAAACGCTATCTATAGCCTCCCTTAGATATTTCTCACAATTCAGACAGTTCATAATCACACTCACTGTAGGAGTTGAACTATTGTACAATTTTTCGGATTGATTATTCTTTAATATCGGCATTGTTACATTAATTTCAACACAGATTTGATTATTTTTTGAATAATTTACAGCATCTAGGTATAAACCTTTTGATACCAGATACACATATCGATTATTACCATTCGCTTCCATTCTCCTACATTCTCTTTACACCTCCGAGGAGCATTGCCACCATACAACACAATGAGATTATTCATTGATTATCTATTTTAAGTTTCCACTGCAACCAGTTAGCCAGCAAATGATCCATTATCATATGAATATCCTCAACTGGACCGTAATCCTCCCTCCTAAATCCTTTTATATGAGTACGAACTAGGTGTTCACAATAGAAACATAACGAAACAGCACTTCCAATACCATAGATATCAACTATTTTTGATTCATGTTTAAGAGAGGGGGCATTCATAAGGCACATCAAAATATTCCAAGATATTCTCGACTGCCTGTGTTTCCATCTCGATTCTAGATTCCTTAGTCAATGTTGATATATGAGGCGTTAACACGACATTATCAAGTTCGACCAACTGGCCACTATATGGCTCCTCACCAAACACATCCAGCGCAGCACCACCTAAATGTCCAGACACAAGAGACTCATAAAGTGCACCTTCGTCAAGAATTTGCCCCCTGGATGTATTTATGATAATGGCACCTTTTTTTAGTTGAGCCATCTCCTTTTTCCCCAGAAAAAAAGTATTATCTGTTGAAACAGAAACATGAAGGCATAATACATCAACCTCACACAACAACTCTGATATTGATAATATCTTAATATTATTCCCAGCAAGCCATTCAGAATCAACCTTCAGGTCACAACCATATACATACGCATTCAAAGATCCTAATATCTCGGCAACCCTTTTACCTATTCTACCCAAACCAACAACCCCAACTTTCCTACCTTTTAAAAGATGCCCTGCTCTTTTTCTCCACTCTCCGGATTTTAGTAAGTTTGTATGATACGTTAGTAGTCTTAAAAGATTAAATATCATAGCAATAGTCATCTCTGCCACCGGTTGAACTACAACGTCTGGAGTATTTAATATCGCAATACCTCTTCTCTCTGCTTCTTTTAAATCAATGCTGTCAATTCCCACACCGCAACGGCTAATGCACTTAAGCCTCAAAAGTTTATTGAAAACCATCTTATCGTAAGGTTCAACACCCGCAATAATACCATCACTATCTTCTCCTAATTCAATAATTTCGGATTGATTTAAGCGGTGCTTTCGTGTATTTAACCTAATGCTAACTCCTGCATTTTTTAATAAAAGTAAAGGAACATCGCTATACTCCGCAAAGGACTGTAATGTTATAAATATATTCCTTCTCATAAGTTCACAATTTTATCATAATATTCTTTTGCATTGGGTTCGTTCTAATAATATTTTCTATTTTTTCGATATCGCCCTCTCTATCAACACCAAATGTTTCCTGAGAAACAACCACTCCCCATATATTACAACCATGTTCAATTATTCTCAAGAAATCTATCGATTCCGTATTCTCCAGCATCGTTGGCGATAAATTAACAAATTGAGACAAAAATGTATGTGTAAAAGCAGAAACACCAGTCTGCCGATAACATACAGGATCATTGTCGACTTGTACATATGGTATAGGGGATCTCGAATAATACATCACATTTTGAATTTTATTTACTACTGCCTTGACTATATCAATATCATCTAAATCATTTTTATCCTTAATTAAGGAAAGTAGATTAGTACAAGTGACACTGCTATCAAGCAAAAAAGGATTTATCAGTTTTTCTATAACCTCTGGCATGAAAACGGGCTCATCTCCCTGTACCAAAACAATTATATCGGACGTTATATTTTTTGCAGCCTCTTCTACTCTGTCAGTACACCGCACATGTTTTTTGGACGTCATTACTACTTTACCGCCAAAATGCTGTACTGTTTCCATAATTTCCTGGTCACATGTAGCCACAAATACTTCATCAACTAATTGAGACAACAAGACACGTCTCCTGACATGCTCTATCATTGGCAGGCCTAATATATTAGCAAGCGGCTTTCCTGGAAATCTTGATGAGGCCATTCTCGCAGGAATCATAGCAACAATACGTTTTTTCATTGAGGGAGAACTCCACAATCAGCATTGATACATTGACCCGTTATAGCAGAGGAATCCTCAGAAGTCATTGGATGGGCAAACTCAAGACCACACTGAGGACAACCGAGAATATGGGTAGATACACATCCTGCTTTTTCTACCGATAAAAGGGATGCCCAATCAACAGCAACCTGATAATCTTCTGGAGTATCACCAATATACATCGCCCCAGAAGCATCTAACTGTTCATACGTAAGGATGTTTTTGAAGGCTTCACTTTTCTTTATGGGATTAGCATAGACTTGTTTAAAATATTTTTTTAACCCTCTTACGTCCAATACCCAGGATAATTCGTCTTCCGGAGAAATAGAAATCAAATAGAGGGGAACTTTGGCGCATAAGTATTCCAGAAATTCTTTTGCCCCCTTCACTAAAGGACAATGCACAATCTTCTCAAAAACCAATTCAGAAAACATTTTACTCAATTTTTGTTCTTTTTGTGCACCATAAGGCTTATTAAGAATGTTTTCTGCAATATAACGAAATTTCTTAAATCGTATCGTAGCATTATGAGAGAGATGATATTCCATGATATGAGACAAGTGTTGAGGATATTCTTTATACAACTCTTCAAATGTCTGATCTTTAATCCCTACCGATTCTATAATAACACCATCAAAATCGAGTAAAATTACTTGGGGATCTACCGTTTTGACCCATTTCAGTGTTGAGATAGACGCAATGCGTCAATGTAGGCTCTCGTGTGAGCAGACCATTTCCACAAGAGAAAAAGATCGGAGCTCAAAACTACGAAGGTGTATTTGCTATTGAAGGCGTCTTCTACTTGATTTTGATTGGGTTCTACCAAATGAATTCCACAGGATTTACCATACTGTTCGCAAGCATCTACTACTTTCATCGCAGCTTCTTTCACAAGAGGATTTTCTAATTGTCCAGGGATTCCCAAAGAACCAGAAAGGTCATAGGGACCAATCACAATACCCTCGATTTCATCAAATTGAAGAATGGCATCTACGTTATTTACTCCCTCGATAGACTCTATTTGTAAAATAAGAGAAGAAGAAGCATTCCAACTCTCCACATATTCCTCATAGTCCAAGCCATAGCCTTGAGCCCGAGACACACCAAAATTTCTTTTTCCATGAGGGGGGTATTTCAACCAATCAATAAAATTTTGGACTTCATCCGATGATGAAACCATTGGAACTATGATCCCGTCAGCCCCAGAATCCAAAACACGTTTCATCATTTCATTATTATGTGATGCGATTCGTGGGAAGCAAAGTGTCCCAATCGCTTGGCATGCAGCAATAATTCGCTGGGACTGCTCTTGATTGATTGTGCTATGCTCAAGATCAATTCCAAGAAAATCAATCCCAGAACGTGCAATGATTTCAGAAATTGAAGGATGTCCAAAAGAAGTCCACCCGGCAAATACTCTTTCACGATTTCTAAACTTGTTTTTTAGTGCTCTTCTTTTTTCTAAAATATTCATAATATCATCTCTTGTATCTTCTCTACATCCCCTAAAAAGATCTTCACCTTTTTTTTGAATAAGGAGTAGCAATCATGCCACAGTCTTGGATCTCTTTAATGCAGTTGAGTCCTGAACTTGAGATAGGGGTGGCATCAGCTTTAGTGGTATCAAAATAATATGTTACCTTAAAGAGAAGGAGACAGCACCTCTTGCAGTACTTTCAACTCCTTTTATTAGTTTCAGCAGCATCCTTCAAAAACATTTGCACTGTCTCTTTTGTATAGGGATGAATGATCATGCCCTTCAGGATATCTGGAACAACCGTAACGATATCTGCCCCAGCCTCTAACCATTCCATCACATTTAGTATTTCTCTGGTAGAACCAATGATTATTTTAGCCTTTAATTCTAATGAATCAAGAACAGTTCTCAGCTTTTTAATCTCTAAGCTACAATTATACCCCATATTATTAACCCTACCTCCAAACAGAGATACATATGTAGCCCCTGACATTGCAGCCAGCAAACATTGTTGCGCACTCATCATGGCAGTAGCATTAATCTGTATTTTGTACTTAGTAGCCAACTCATGTATAACTACCAAATTATCCATCTCACCATTTGGCCCATGAATCGTTATTTTAACATTTATGTTTTCTGCCCACTTTGAATATTCTTCCGCCTCCACAATCATTTCCCGATAGTCATTTGAAGTAACTTCAACTGACAGTGGATAAGGGTATATCAATTTAGCAATTTGAATAGATATCTCCTTTATCTCTTCTTTTCCACCTTTCACCCCATCCTTCAGCAAAATAGTAGGATTAGTAGTAACCCCCCTGATCACACCCATTTTCATATACTTTTCTACTTCTTGTACGTTGCCAGTATCCAAAAATATTGCCATTTCTATCTCCTAATCAAAAAAAACACCTTCATTATTGTCTATATGGCAGAAACGATTTACATATTCTTTTTGCGATATTATGGAAATATCACTTAACTGTTGACTCCCATTTATTTTCAACCATTTTCAATCGTACGTCAGATGCTATGAGATGCCAGATTACCCCCTGAAATGATTCTGCATGGGGAGTAATTGTTTCAGGATTTACAGTCGGCACTATCACACACGCGTCTGCCACCCTTGCAGTATACCCACCATCACGACCTACAATACCAAGAACTTTTGAGTCCACTGTTTTTGCATATTCCAGTGCTCGAACTAAGTTAGCGCTTATATTCTTTTCCAGATTTCCTCCTCCAACAGAAAAGACTAACACCGCATCATTTCTTTTAAGACAACTTACTTTCAACCATTCCACAAATACTGTCTCCCATCCTTCGTCATTGGTACGAGCCATGAGCTCAGAAACATTGTCAACAGGCGAATACGCTTCAAACCCAGCCAGCTTTCTAAAATCATTGACAGCATGAGAAGCATTTCCTGCACTACCACCAACGCCCAATATGAAAAGCCGTCCGTGCTTCTTCCTAACATCAAGCAGAATCTTAATTATTTTTTCTATTTGCTCCTGATCGATTTTCTGTAAGATCTGGATCGCTTCTTCTATATAATGATTAATGTAAGACATAACTTCTTTTCATAAAATTTAAAAATCATCTTGGTTTTCTTAAAAGAAGCCGACCATAAGAACTCAGTCGGCTTGCCTGTAAAAACTCCTGAAAGAGTCGATGAGTCTTCTCATCTTTATGTTTGATCAGATACGATACAAATCGAGAAAAGTCAGTAGAAACTTTGGATTGAATCGCTTTGGTTACAATTTCTACATCCAAAATTCCTGGAGTACTGAATTCAATACACTCAAAACCTGTTTGATTGATCAATTGGAGCAGTCCAGCTTCTGAGAAGAGATTGAGTCTAAGAGGAGGAATGATATTCCTGGATTTATCCCATAACACTTGCAAATCAAATCCTGAGGATAATGTTGTGGTGAGGAAACATAATCCTCCTGGAGGCAACATATTAGACACTGTTTGAAAGAGGCTCCGTACATCAGGAGCAAATCCAATTCCATCAAATAACAAAATCACATCGATTTTTACCTCTTTCCATTGTGAAATCCCACCCATGATTAGTTTTATCTCCGGATAGGTTTGCAATATCTCCTGAGAAAGAAATGATTGAAGCAATACCTTTTGTGAAAAAGGTTTAGCATTGACTAATTTTTCTAAATACAAAGGCTGTTTGGTGTAAGCATCCGCCAAAGAAATAGCTTGAGGAAAGTACTCCAAGATAGATTCTTCAATCCACTGCAATCGAGGAAGGAAAATTTTTTTATTTCTCTGATCAGCAGTCATTTGAATGAATTCATCGCGCCAGAAATGCTCTGCCTTGGATTCTGTAAAATAGCGTATAATAGCACTTTCCGATGGACGAGGAGAGACATAAAGCGTGCTACATGAAGCACATTCTAAATAACGAAATCCAAACTTAATAAATTGAGATAACGTTTCCTGAGAACCACATGCGGGACAGGAACATTCCTGTAACGAGTTGTTTGGGAAAAAATCAAGAATCGACCTTTCTGTCAAATCCAGAAAACGCTGAAAAGCATCTGAGGGCTTCAAATCGACTTCGTGGAACTCATCTAAGAAAATAATTTTATGCATAACACCTCTGTTTATTTTTGGTTGCATCCTGGTATGCTAAATCAATCAGTTCCATCACTTTGAGGGCATCGTGAGACGAACTAACCGTAACTGGCAGGTCATTCAATATACATTTTATAAAGGACTGCACTTCCAAATTCCAGGACAAATCCCTATCAAAACAAATCATCTCCTCCGATGGATTCCCCAAAGCTTCGGTTTCATCTTCAAATTGCCGTTTCCCGATGATGAGACGTTCTCGTCCATAACTTCCTGTTTTGGATAACAACCCTTCCACAATCAGATAGCCATTTTCTAATAACAGATCGAGTTGGAAGGTGTGTTTCCAAAGGGTTGCAGAAGAGTGAAAAACCGCATTCTGACCTTTCTGATTTTCCAGAATGACATAGGCATTGTCTTCCACTTCCAAGTTCCAATAAGAATTATTGATAAAACATTTGACGGCCTCAAAATCTCCACAAAAATATCGGAAGAGATCTAACATATGAATTCCTTGATCGAGTAAAATCCCTCCGCCAGACACTTTCTTTTGATTTCTCCAGGAATTCAAATAGTTTTTTCCTCCGGATTTTCCATAGATGCCTCGTAACGACAGGATTTTTCCTAAACGCCCACTTTCCACCACAGCTTTTGCTTTCATCACGGCTGGATGAAACCGATGATTGAAACCAAACTTTAGTTTGCAAGAAGGATTTCTAGATTCGGCCTCAGAAATCCGTTTAATGTCTTGAAATGTACGTCCAGGAGGCTTTTCACAAAAGACATGCTTTCCAAAATCTAAACTCTTGATACAGAGATCAGGTGCAAATATATTGGGAGTTGCGACAAAAACAGCATCTACTTCTGTTTGAATCAAAGCATCAAACGAATCAAAAACAAGACAATGGTTGATTTGCTTCCATTTGTTGTGATTTGTTTCCACAACCCCTACCAACTCCAACTCAGGGATAGATTCGATCACTCGTTTCCGAATCTCCCCCATGTATCCATATCCCACAATACCACATCGTAATTTCGCCATAATATTTTATTTCTTATTAAATTAGCAATCTACAACAGGAAGAAATAGAGACACGTGTTCTTCAGATTTTTTTCTTTCGGATGCATAAACATATCTGCTTCTGATAGAGGAATTACCGCGTGTTGACAACCGATTATATGCACCTCCGAATGTAAAGCTCTTAGCCCTACCATAAAGAATCGCTCCCAGTAACGCCCACTCGGTAAAGAGAGATTTACGGTTTATTAATTGTTTTTTCAATTCTACTCTGTTCATTAAGGTTTCCTCCAAATCTGGTTATCACTGGGCATGTCTATTAGCAAAAAGCCGTAATCAGTCAGAATTTCTTCGCACTCGATCTGCTTTGCATCCACCTCGATGTAGACGGTTCGCAAATCAGGATTACTGAAGGTTTTACGGCCTCCTTTCAGAATAGCTATCTCAGTGCCGTCCACATCTATTTTTACCATATTGGGTTTAATACCCGACAAAATACAAAATTCATCCATGGTTATGGTTGCGACACCCTCCCTCCACACCACGTTTTCTCCCGTGTGGGTTTTTGCCAAATCATGTTTCGAGACAGTATGCTTAGCAGCCCCCGGGGTCGTGTCCTGAATGTGCAATTGACTGATCCCAGTTTTGTCATCTAAGGCAAGAGCATAAGGACAGATGTTACTCATCGGAGTGTTTTCTAAAATATTTTGTTTTAACTGATGCAGATTCGAGTATTCCGGCTCGAAAGCGTAAACAGTCGCTTTCGGTTTCCGCAACGCCGCATAGATTGAATAGATCCCTACATTAGCGCCCACATCAAAGAACACATCACCGTCTCTCAAATTTTCATCCAGCCAATCCAGCAATTCGGGTTCCTTGTCATTGAAGGTACGGGCTCGATATTTTGTGATCCAATTGTCACTTAGCAGTTTCAAGGATATACCCCGGAAATGAACTGTGCTGGTGGACGACAAATGCCGAAGGGCAGAGAGAAATTTGGGTAGATCTTGGTATAAGAGTTTACCGATGGACATTTGGATCACTTTCTATTCTTTTAAAAAAGCTTTTATCAAGATATTGAACTAAATCTCTATTTAGATAATTTACAGAAAAACTTTTAAATTTTCATTAGATGGCTTTGTAAAATATTCAGGTAAAATTCTTTTTGCTATCTTTTGGAAAGCCTCCTTATCATTATTCAATATATGATCAATGGATTGGAGTCGCTGTTTAATTTCTGAAGAATGGTTCGCAGGTGCTAAAGGATAATCGGACCAAGCAAATGGGTCTAGAGAAAAGGTGTTGTCCGGTACAACACGAATCACAGGAATACCCATAACGACTGCTTCTAATGTAGCCATTGATGCACCAGTTAAGATCATAGCATAAGTTTTATCGAACCAATCTTGAATAATTCCATCGTCAGCAAACTCATAATCATTTAACCCGATTTTTTCTATAAAACAGTTCAATTTGTTTTTTGATAAAGTAGGATGAATCCGGATATAGATTTTATAAACATTGTTATTTTTTATAGCTTCTTTTACTTTTGTAAATAGTTCAAAGGTAAGGTTATGACTTAAACTAAGAGGCAATAACAAAGCCTTCTTAGTGTCACATGAAGGAACACTGCTTTTTATTTGATATTCATGTACCGAACTAAAACGAAGATTAGGACCAGAAACTAGTATGTCAGGTGGGAATTTCGCTTTTTTATGTAAATCCACATAAATAGGACCACTACAAATAATTTTATCAGGCAACGGACAATACTCTTTTTCATCCAGCCCTAAATGATAAGCCAGTTGGTTTGGGTAAAAAGTGGTATGCTGGAATGCAATAATGTTGGAATCCTGAAAATACTTTCTACAAGCCAGGATGAATTGCTTTTCAGACGTGTTATTTTCGAATGAATAATAAAATCCATCAATCTCAAACTCTTTTTCTTTCAATCTCTTTAGCAAAGGCACGCATAAATTGAAAGAGAGCATATAACGACTATACTTAGTTTTAATCACAACTTCATCAATTAAAGGAGTGATGTCTATCTCTTTTATTTCTGCGCTTTTAATTCGTATTCTATGTGTTTTATAATTCCAATAAATCACCTTGAAGTAGTCAACAATTTTTAAATAATGCTCCGGAACAATAAAACTATTTTCTTGAACGCTCATGAAAGTATATACTTTTTCAAATGAACTAGAGAGATTGAAAAGCATTGGCAAGGTCCAGATTTCATAGTCCCTTGAGCGTAACCATTCCGGTAATTGACCAAAGTTCCTATCCTTGTAGATCTCTACATTATTGAAGGTATCCTCGGTAAACCAGGATCTAATGATAATTCTTTTATTAGTTGATATCTTTTTTGATGGGAGAGGTTTAAGTAGTTTAAGCGCAGCCTTCCTACTTTGCATTGCATCAAATAAATATAGTAGAATTCTGCAAACATAAATTAATCTATACCTAATTACACTAAAATATACATTATATATTTTTTGATAATCTTTAACATCATATCCCTCTTTAATTGCCAAAGTTTTTATACATTTCGACAATGCAAGACTATCCACAATAAAACAAATATCTTGAGATAAATTGCTTAAAAGATATTTTACACTGAACAGACAGGTAACATTATGCATCAAAGATGTTGAAGTTGTGC
This sequence comes from Nitrososphaerales archaeon, assembly GCA_030745655.1. Classification (GTDB taxonomy): domain Archaea; phylum Thermoproteota; class Nitrososphaeria; order Nitrososphaerales; family JACPRH01; genus JASMAB01. Next base: position 10,927 of record JASLOE010000020.1, read on the forward strand.
TTTTTGAAGCCAACTCACCTCCCCACCAGTCAAATGAGTTATTTCTTTTATTTATGCTAGCCATTAATTCTATTAAAGGCTCCTTGATATCTTGAAAGACTTCATCGAACAATCCTGACAAATTCTTGATTTCAATATCATCTCCAAACTTATTTTTAAGCTCTAGAAAATAAGCATAATCCTGACATACATAGTAACATAATTTTTCTTTAATTATTATATTCTTTGCCTTTTTTAAGGGGATAATAGTAATTTGCTTCATTATAGATAATGAGAATCCAAAGTTAAACCATCTTAATCTTTGGATTTTTCGTCTGCAATACTGACGATAAAACTTTGTTGAGCCAAGCCCCATCTTGCATAATGGACGAGGTGAAGGTGGGTGCTTGGCAATCCGGATTGCCGAAAAGTAGGCATCTAATTTATTTCACATTAAATCAAAACCGTCAGCTTTTACGGAAAAGTACCTCTCTTTAAATTCTTTAGCTAGTTCTGCAAATATTTTATTTCCTTCCTTATCAAACTTTTCAGCTCTTTTGATATCTGGCCAGCATTCATAAGGCATTCTAGCATACATTGAAAAAGTTCTTCGTAATCCTTCAATTTGTTCCCTGGGAAAAGTTGGTAAGTCTAAGAAAATAGAAGACGTCATAGAACCGTAACCAAGTTGGTCTGGCTTAATATAGCCCCTATCTACACATAGTTTATGTAAGTATGTTCCTCTAAAAGGGGCAAAAGCAACACAATTAGTTGTATCAGCAATTAGCTTTCTATTTAATCGGATTGTATCAAAAACAAGTTCCCTGTTCTCCTCAGGAAAACCAATAATATTGTTCACAGTAAGAGGAATACCTGCTTCCGCAAGAAGATGAGAAGCCTTAATGATTGATTCATCATCAAAGGCTTTTTTAAGAAGTTTTTTCCTAAATTCTTCATTGCCATGTTCTAAGCCTAATGAAATACGGTGACAGCCCATTTCCTTTATTTTTTTAACCCTATACGGGGTAAGAGTCTCAGCTCTAGTTTGTATCCAAAAAGGAAGATTGATGTCTCTGATATACAATTCGACCAACTCATCAAGTTCTTTTTTTGTTAGGATTAGAAAAGTATCTGAACTAAAATAGACATATTCAGCATTCCATTGCTTTTTTAAACTTACTAATTCTTTGAGAATGGTTTCTACGGTTTTTTTCCTAAAAAAACTAGTAGAAGTATTTTCTTTAAACAAGATTTGAGACGATGAGGAATTGCAAAATGTACATAGATATGGGCAACCCCTATTTGTTTCAATTGGTATTGTATTATAGATTTTACCACCCATTGGCCTCATAAATCTTTCCCAATCGAAAAGGCTATAATCTGGAATAGGAATGTTATTTATATCTATTGTTTTCTTCATTTTATTTTTAATTATATGCTTTTCTTTTTTAATCCAAATATTTTCAACGTCATAACAGTTATTTCCTTCAGATAATCTATCGCAAATTTCAACAATAGTTTCCTCTCCTTCTCCAATACAAACCATATCAACGCATTTGTTTTCAATGACAATTTCTGGAGCATGTATTGCAAATACACCTCCTACTAACACTGGAATCTTAAATTGTTCTATTGCTTCAAACATTTTAAGTGCAATAGGATAAGTACTTTCCAATAATGATACAGCAATAAGATCAGGTTGGTAATCATGTACTTTCTTGACCAAATCAGTTGCCATATCACTTTTTAATACTTTTACACCTTTGTCATCATAATTGGTGGGACGAGCTTGCAAGGTTTCTTCTTTTGCATTGTCTAACTGTTTTTCATTAATACCATCTGGATAGAGACTTGTATCAAATAGATTGACATCATATCCTCGCTCTTTTAATATAGCAGTAAAAAGACCGATCGAAATTGCGGGGGGATTCATTAATGTTCCATTCGGGTATAGAAACAATACTTTAAAATTTTTCATTGGGCCCTTTCATTGTTATTCGTCAGTGCAGAGTTCTCAATGACTGACAAATCTGGTTCCTGTAACCTACAGGATATCATTAAATCCAGGTTTTAAAACCCTCGAAATCCACAATAGAATGATATCTGTATTTTACGAGAACTCTGCACTGACGAGTCATAGTTATATGGTCTTTAAATAGTTTTACAAAAAAATTTATTTACTAATCATAACTACTATTATCTCAGATTCTATATTTATACCCATAAGTTCCAAGGTAACTCTCTATAAAAAAACTTCCTTTCCATTATTGATTTCGCAAATTATGAATTCTGATATATCTTCCCGCATAAACCAGGCAGAAAAATATATTTAAATAATTCAAGGCTCGTAGTCTCCTTCTCCCTTGTAAGTTTATCTCTAGGACAGATATTGCAGTTGTAATTACACCTAGTTGTTACCTCGATACGAAGCTCGTTGCTTTTAGGAATCATTGCTACTCCGAAATAGATTATTATTAATTTTTTCCGGCATTATTCGGTTAAGAATTTACGTAGTTCTAATTTGTTGTTTGCTCCTTAAGATTGCCCAGAGTAAAGCTTCCAGAATCAAAACTAAAAACGAACCCTACAACTTTGACTTTGAAACTCTAAAAAACAATCTCAGGTAAAATAGAAAATATTATGCCCGTGCAAAAAACCAACCGAACAATGTCCTGGACAAAGTCAACTTTTAGGAATTTACTGATATTACTTTATCACTACCCCAAACCTTACTATACCTTCGAGCAGCTTCCGCCATGATTATGTCACTGTTTAAACCACGCTCATAGCCCTGTATAAGCCAGTGAAGATAAGTACCTATCCTGTTTGCTGCCTTGCCGTCTCTAAAAGGATCAAATTCGCCGATTATTTCTGACCAATCTCCAAATCCGGGTATACCGCCTAGAACCCGGAAATGTTCCATAAGCGCATCAATTGCTTCCGGCCAATCTTTAAAGACAACCTTACCTACAGGTAAGTCATAGAACTTACTATCAGGACATCCTTCTCGATCTATCAACAACGTGGGAATCCCCTCAAGGGCACATTCAAGAGCCGCGGTGCCAGCACATAAATGACCATGTATACAGACATCAGCACTCAATCCTGCCAGTACAGGTGGTGCGCTTGTACTTTGACGACCAGTCGCCTTGTAAATATAACATCTTCCGGTATTTTCAGCCTCAGTCAGCAAATCAGCAACTTCACCGAGCCTGCTCATTAAC
>JASLOE010000021.1 GCA_030745655.1 Nitrososphaerales archaeon
GTAGGGCTACCCAAATCAGGTTTCAGCAAGTGTAAAGATAAATGCAATTGTTACTTGAGTGAAGTAAAGGGAATTCCGTATATATTCTTCTAAAAGCTGAGAGTGTGGATTAATGCTTGGTGCCATTGCTGGAGATATGATTGGTTCTGTTTTTGAGGGTAATCCCCTTAAATCGAAGGACTTCCCTCTATTCTGCGAAGACTCTACTTTTACCGATGATACTGTGCTGACAGTGGCAGTGGCCCACGCCATCATGACTGATGGAGATTATGCCAGTGCATTAAAATCATTCGGATTGAAATACCCCAGGCGAGGATATGGTGGTTTCTTTCAAGATTGGCTAGAATCAAGCAAATCCAAACCGTACAACAGTTGGGGCAACGGTTCAGCCATGCGAGTGAGTCCCGTGGGGTTTGCTTTTGACTCCGTCGAAGAGGTTTTGGATGAAGCTAAGAAAAGTGCGGAGGTGACTCACAATCATCCTGAAGGAATCGAAGGAGCCCAAGCCACAGCACTTGCGGTCTTTCTTGCACGGAAGGGTAGTGAAAAAAACGATATCCGTAATGAGATTGAAGGAAGGTTTGGTTATGTTCTTGACAGAACCGTAGACAAGATTAGGGCTGCTTACACCTTCGACGTTTCCTGTATTGGAAGTGTACCGGAATCCATCATCGCATTCCTAAACTCGAAGGACTATGAGGATACCATCCGGAATGCCATATCGTTAGGCGGGGATAGTGACACAATGGCGTGCATAGCTGGTGGGATTGCTCAGGCGTACTATGAAGATATCCCTGAGGAGATAATAGAGGAGGTGAGGAAAGAGTTGAGCGATGAGCTCTTAGACATTATAGATGATTTCTGTTCCACATACAATCTAGGCTAACTTTTTCTTTATTGATCTTAGATTGAAATAAAAAAGGGGGCAGAATCCTGCCCCCTTTTTGTTGCCAAACCGTCAGTTCTCCTTGACGAGTTTGATGTTGTTGGTCAGTAGCTCCATTGTGTACAAGATTGAGTTGTTGAGCAGCCAGTTTATTTCGCTCACTACAAACTCGCTTACCTCTATCTCCTCATCTTTTTGCTCTCTGCACCATCTTGGTTTTTCCAACAAGTCCATCGCCACACTAAGATTATACGATGTGAGACGTTGTGCTTCCTTTAATGAAGCATTCAGACTAAGGAGCTTATGTACACCCTGGAGGCCTGACACAATGCGACCTTTCTCGGCATCAGTCATCTAACCTCCATGGTTTTCACGCCCCAAATACCTTATTAAGGCATTCAGAACAGCCACGAAATTACAGACAAATTGAAAGCATTCAGTCGTTTATTTGCGTGTTGCTGCAGTAAAGCCCTTTTTGAATACTCAAAATCATTACTTAGATTGGTTTTGCGAGAGGGTTTTTCAGTAGCAAAAAGGGCTTTTCTTCAACCCTAACCGGGGGTATTGCTGTGCGAAGAGCACTTGTCAGCACTCTAATAGTTATTAACACTATTCTAATAGCACAGACTTGTTAATTAGGGAACTCATATGAGATCCTTCATGAATAACCAGGAGACGAGGGTTATCGCTACCTTAGGCCCATCGTTTTGTGAACAAAATGATATTGAACAGGCGATTAATCTTGGAGTAAGGATTTTCCGACAGCCCCTAGCATATCGAGATCAGGACCATTTGTCAGAATACACCATGATAAAGGAAATAGAAGTAAACCTAGGTAAGAGGTGCTTTATTGTACCTGATTTTCCATCGAATAGACTTAGGGTGGGGAGAATTAATGATAGTAGAGAATATAGACCCAATGATGAAGTTGTGATCATTGATAAAAGCGAATCCCACATCCACCAAGAAATACCACTACCGGGAATCAAGAACTATACTGGTAGTATTTCGGTAGGAGACTCGTTAGCGATTCGTGACGGGAATGTCTTGATAAGGATAACTGAAAGAAAAGGATCATTATTATCTGGCATAATCATTCATGCTAAGCAAAAAATAAAGTCAAACAATAATGCTTCCATAATAAACCTTGATCTCGACTTGGAGCAAATAACTACCGATGATATGGTTTATTTGAAGCAACTAAGGGATTTAGGGTATGTACCTGAATACATTGACGTATCATTTGTTAAAAACGTTGATGAGATACGGAAATGCAGGCAAATGCTTACTGAGATTTTTGGGAATAATGTTCCTAGAATTATAGCAAAAATTGAAACGAAAGAAGCGTTAGATAACCTAACAAGTGTTTGTCGCGAAGCTGACTGTATCATGGTAGCAAGAGGTGACTTGGTGACGGTGGCAAATATTGAAGAGATTCCTTACCTGCAACATAGGATTGTCTCCACGTGCAGAATGTTGAACAAGCCGGTTATTGTTGCCACACAAATGCTCGAGAATTTCGCTGACACGCAGATTCCGAATAGATCTGAACTGAATGATGTAGCCCTGGCTGTGAGACAGGGAGCGTCAGCCATAATGTTGTCCCGTGAGACTAGTGGTAGCAGTAAGCCGTTGGAAGTGATAAAACTGGCAAAAAAAATAATTGATCTGGAGATGGAAAAATGGCCTCAACACAGTATTACAAAAGAGAACAGATTTCCAATAATTGCGATCGAGGGTGTTGATGGTTCTGGTAAGACCTGCACCTCAAGGGCACTGACTCGTGCCATGAAAGGTCATTATATTTCTACTCCACCAAAGGACTACCGGCCGCTTAGACCTTTTTTTGAAAAAGATGAACGTTCGGTGCGAGCTCGTATGTTGTTCTATGTAGGAAGTCTTTGGGAAACATGGGAAGAGGTAGTTCAAGAATGCAGAAAACAACCGGTAATTCTAGATAGATATACTCTCTCCACGATGATTTATCATGAGACATTATTGAAAGAAGACCTATCTAGTATATATAATTATGTTTTTCCTCCAAGTGCTGATATAAATATCAGTCTGGATATTTCTGAAAAAACAGCTTTGATCAGGTTAAAGGAAAAGGCCACAAAAAGTTTTGATGCTGATCTTGAAAATGATAGGGTCCTACAAAAAAATCTTGCGGAAAAATTCAAAAAATATTCACAATATGTAATAAATACAGATTTATTAACGAAAGATCAGGTTGTACAAGAATGTATAAAAATAATTAATGACAATTTTAACCATGATAAAAACAGAGCCAAACAGATACCCAGTGTAGTTGTTAAATGAAAAATAAATTAGAAAAACATTATTTATTTACAGAGGAGTTCCCATACTTAAGAACTGATGTTACTGAAGCAATAAAATTGATCAAAGAATCTCTCGATAAATATGATATAATATTGTTAACTGGCTCTAGAGGATCCGGTAAGGATGCTTTACTGGAGGAATTTTCAACATTAGATGAAAAGTATTCTTGTAATAAATATGATTTCAATACAGATGTTAATATTCAACCTGACAATTTAAATAATGTAATAGTCTGGCCTAATATTGAAAAATTTAATTTATCAATTTCAGAGGATGACTTGCAAGTTCCTATAGAACCAGTCAATAAGTCTTATGAGCATGTTATGAAAGAGCTTCTTCATATTGATTGTAATTCGGAAAGTTTTGATATTGAAAGATTAGAAATAATTAATTCTTATAAAAAATATAATAATAAAGGTTTAAAGCAAGTATTTAATGCACGTAACAATACTATAGAATACTTAAATACAATTTCATTACGTCTAGGAGATTGGTTAAGGAATTCAGCGGCTGTTTTAAAAATAGGATATAATACAGATTCAATTAACGATCAAATGATTGAAAGAGGGTTGTTTAAAAACAAGGAAGAAGAATTTAATTTTTCAGGAAATTTTAGGGCTTTTCATCGGGCAATCAATTCAAAACTCTCTAAACCAAAAAAGATAAAGATACTTGAACAAATTGTCGGTCCGGAATTCGGTCCGGAATTCTTCAATAATCTTCATGAGTTTGAAAAACATCCGTTAGAACTGGAACTTAGGCTTGATATTGCAACACCTGATTTATTGAATTATGATGACGTATACTGGTCAGGTGTATTAAAGCTTATACAACTTATTGAGAAAAAAAATCATTATATTGAAAAAATAGATCTTGATAAAAATAATATTCGTGGGTGGTTCATTAATCTAGGGAAAACGCCGATTGATTGGATAAAGAATAATTTATTGCAGTCCCAGATTATTGAAATCTGCATGGAAACAGAATATCAATGGGATGATGGAGGTGGGATCGATGATAATTTCAACAAAATGATCAAATATTTTGGAGAAAGATAATGGATCCTCCTAATCCCTCCCCTGCTTTTGATCAAACCGTAAATAAAGGTATTCTAAGCTATAAACTTTTTGAAAAATTACGTTTAGCTTGGATTGAAAAAGATAAAATTATAGGTAAAAATGTTGGAGAAAGAACGTCTAATGTAGACCTAGATAAAAAGTTTTTTAATGAAATGGAACATGTTCTTGATCAAGATCCTTACGGCAGGCATACCAAAATAAAATTTACTTCTATTTCAAAATCTGATGAAGTTTATCTTCGCTTTTCAGAAGTAATACAGTTTTATATGTGGTCGCCTTTAGATGAGATTACACAGCCTGCTATTAAATCAGAAGTGCGTGGCATGAAAAAAATGTCAAATTTTGCAAAGGTGAAAGATGTAAGGAAATTCATTACAAATAATTTTGGTAGTATTATTCATGAATGGGCTAAGATTGAAAAAATAAATCCAAAACTGATAGAATACAATCAAATAGATTATATTTGTAATTTATGCCTTGAGAGGAATGGTTTGCCTGTAATCCCGGACGAAACAAATGATAGCCTTTCATACCTAGATTTAGAAATGATATTGGAAAAAGCACAAAACTTTTTAAATCAACTTGATGAATTTGAACAATTAGATTCAGGAAATAATATAGAGTATGTTAGTAAAGTGCGTGTTTTACTTGAACGTTTTCATAAAATGTACTTAAGATTTCTAAGTAATATACCGTCCTATCAAAAATTATTTCAAGATGTCTACGAGGGTAAAATAGAATCCAGATTTTACCCGTTAGGTGAGGAAAGTTTCACTGGTTTTCTTGGGAAAGAAAATATTCATTTAGGTCAGATATGGCACCTACTGTTTAATTCCCAGGATATTATTAGAACTAATTCACAATATAAAGGATTCGTTACTATTTATCCCAAATTAGAATTTGGATTGATCGCCGGTATTTGGGACATTTTAAATAAATCACATCATTCTGACAAATTCAATAAAGATGTTATTTCATTTAAAGAAAACGCTGAGGGTTTTATTGAATCATTAAAGGATTTAATGCTAATCCCCTCAACTGTTGTGTTTTATAGAAAGGAGGAAGATGCTTTCGGCATACATTATAAAGGCAATACACTTGATGGTAAAGTCTTTGTTATGCTTTCTCAGGAAGGCATTAACTATGACTTAGGAAAATTTTACTTTGTAACCAGTCTCACAAATCCAGCCTACCTTACCGGGTATGCTGCCCTGGTGCCAGGAATGGAATGAGCAAGAATAAGTTTAACACAGCTTCTAACTCTTATTTTAATAAACAAAAAATATCTGACATATTTGATTTACTAGTGAATAAGGGCAGTATTATTCCGTGCAACATAGAAAAGGATATCAAAAGAAACACCAGAACTCTTTTGCTACTTAAGGAAAAAATAAAGTCTACTAATATCTCAACTAGATATACAGCCACCTACGACGCACTTTTTCGGCTATTTGATATCACACTCAATCGACACGGGTACACATTGAAGAATAATCCACATCAAACCTTCAAACAACTATATCCAATCCTTTTCTCAGGTATAAATCATTTAAATATTGACATTAATCAAGTTGTAAACACTAGACATAGGGTTAAAAAGAGAAAATATATACCTACAGAGAATGAATATGATATTATAAATAGGCTATATAAACATGCTATGAAAAATAATAGCTATGATGAACGCTCATAATTTATTTTATCAATATTTAAAAGATAATAACCTACCTGATAATCCCGACATAGTATTAGTTAACCCACCTTTGGATATTTATGACCCGGGACAAAGTGGTAAATATAAAACTTTACCTCCTTTTGGACTGGGTATTTTGGCAACGATGGCGGATAGCGCAAGTATAAAAACAGTTCTTCTCGATTGTGAAGCTATAAGATTAGGGCCGGATGAAATCAGTTCAATAATCGATGATTTAAATCCTTCCGTTTTGGGGTTCAACCTTACGTCACCAACAGTAAAAATAGTTGAGATTATAATAAATAAATTACATGAAAGCCCAAATCTGCTTATTGCTGGCGGTGTTCACCCAACTACATTGAAGGAATATACTTTTAATCAAATACCTCGCCTGGATGCCATATTTATTGGTGAATCTGAATTTGCCTGGATCGAATATTTAAGACGAATGAATAAAACAGGTATAATTAATAGTTCATTTAAAAATTCATTAAGAACTATACCAGGAGTAATTGTAAAGGGATATCCATTGCAAGGAGTTGGTAATAAAATGGATCTTGATGAAATTCCTTTCCCCGAACGAAAATATTCTATCAATGAACCTTATAAAATTCCCGGTGGGTATCAGGCTGGAATATTATCATCAAGAGGTTGTCCTTTCCCTTGCAAATTTTGCGCAGCTGCAGCTTTTACGGGCCGCACTATTCGTTTTAGATCTATAAATAACTTGGTTGATGAAATTGAAATAATGTTGAATGATGGAATAACTCATTTGCATTTTGGAGATGATACATTCACTGTTGCACCAAAACGATTGAAGGAATTCAACACAGAATTAAGGAATAGACATATAGAATTAAAATGGAAATCCTTCTCTAGAACTGAGAGTATAACTGAAGAGAACTTGGAAAACATGAAAGAGTCAGGGTGTCATAAATTGACATTTGGGATTGAATCAGGTTCTGATGAGGTTTTAAGAATAATGAATAAGAAACAAAACCGTGATGATGTTAGAAGAGCGATATCATTGTGTAATGATTTTGGCATTGAAACAAAAGGGTTTTTTATGCTCGGATTTCCTGGAGAGACAAAGGAGCAAATGCAACAAACCATTGATTTCTCAATTGAACTTGGCTTGGGTTCAGCATTTTTTTACATAGTAAGGGCATTCCCGGGAACAGAGCTATTTAACAGTATCATTAATAATGGTTCTGGTCTCAGCTACACCGATTTACTTGATTATCAACATATATGGCCCAAAATAACTGACAACGATTTAACAGATAAACAGCTTTTGATAAAAAATAAGTTAGAGGAAGAAGATATATTTGATTTGAATAAAACGCTTAAGTATAATGTGACACATATGAAATCTATATCAGAATATTCCATAGATGAACTTTGTAAAGAAATGGCTAATGCCTACATCCAGTTCTATTATAGGAATGACTATCTAGCGCAACAGGACTTAAGAAATTTCATTTCCAAAAAAACGAGTAAATCCTACTTGAGCAACAAAGCTACAATCTCCCGAACCTAAACGTAACAAAAGTTACAATGATGCGTAATAATTATCACACTTTATTGGGCCACACGCCTATATCCCGAGGTATGATTTATTGGCACGATTATTGTTTTAATTATTTTATGAATCAAAATACACGAAATAACATTATCCGGCTTCGGCTGGATAAAACCATTATGGGTGGCAAGTATGTGACAAGCAATAAATGCAATCTCTCATGTATATGGTGTCACGATGATTATTTCAGCAATAGCAAGTTTACCGCTATAGGAAATCTGGATTTCTATAATATTATTAGAAGAATACTGGATATAACTTGCTCTGAGGAAGCATACATAAGGTTTGCTGGTTCTGGCGACCCGACTGTTGCCGGAGTAGATGAACTACAGGATCTTATAACAAGAATGAATTCGATTCCGGAAGTCTCAAGGATAAGCATGACAACAAACGGCATTTTGCTAGGCTCCATGATTGAGAAACTTAAGATGGCTGGCCTGTCAGACGTTACGATAAGTTTAAACTCGTTAAGAAAAGATGGGTATTATGAGTATGCTGGTAAAAACTGTCTTGACAAAGTACTTAAGAGCATTAACAGCGTGTTGGTAACTGGCCTACCACTTAAGATTAACATGATATACTCAAAACTGAATCATGATGAGATAGGTAAATTCGAGCAACTGTCCGGCAGGAATGGCGGTATCCCCATAAAAGTGATTGATCTTTTGTGCACGAATGGTACAAAAGGAATATACCTACCTCTCGAACATCTCTATTCACATATAGAATCTAAAATTGTCGAAAAATATGAAAAAGAGTGGCCATACAAAACAACTGCATATAGACTAAGATCTGGAGCGGTCTTTGTTTTTAAGTCCTCACATTCAGAAAACGATTGCCCAAATACCAGTTGTGTTGTGAGAGATAAATGCCTAGAGGGTTGTCGACATTCCATACGAGTAGGACTCGATGGCGTATTGAAGCCGTGTGGGATTAGAAACGATAACACTGTCCAACTCCTCAGGCCTAACACATCTGATCAAGCAATTGTTAAGGCGCTTCAAAGTGGGGGGAAATATGGTTTTTGAAGGTAAATACTATTTCCAATAATGTGGTTATGCAATAAGATGCCAACGTTTGGTTTTGTGTATCTGCTTAGGCCGTAAATAATGAAAAAGAATAAACTTATGTCACACATGTTTTATGGTTCAGTTTCATGCCTCCCGGTTCTTGCAGGCACCCACAAGAGAAAGGTATTTGTAGTTCCGTTTTTGTGGCGCTTTGCAGTAGTTTGCTTATTAGTAATTCCTGCAATATGATATGTGGACACAGTATAAATTGGAAGAAACTGAGTGGATAAAAGACTAAAGATGCTACAGTTGATTATGAACTTTGAAACTTCCACTTACGAGAATCTGTGGCTTTCCCAATATGATTAATTTGAATAACTAACTAGGTGAGATCTTAATGGATGTTATAGAAATCAAGAAAAAACTACATAAAATGTGCAAGAAACAGATAGAGAAAGATATCATCGTTACGACAAAAGCAATGGAGGATGCGCAATTTGAGGCAAATCAGCACAAAGGAGCTATGGAATCGAGATATGATACTTTTAAGGAGGAAGCCCAGGCTAGAGTTTCAGGCTTTGCTCAACAACTTCACGAGAAAAGTAAATTGCTAGCAACTATTGTCAATATAAATCCCACTAATCAACATTCTCAAGTTGCTAAAGGATCCGTAGTTGAAACCGATAAGGAGCACTACTTCATTTCCGCATATATATTCGATGATCCACTCACTATAGCTGGAAAAGAGTATTTACCCATAAGCATAGAATCTCCATTGGGCCAGCTTTTAAGCGGAAAAAAGCCGGGGGATGAAGTGGAATTAATGGTCGGCATAATTAAAATTATAAGTGTGTTCTGAGTACCCGTGGTACATAAGTAGGCTTGACTAGGAATGTTTACGTTATATTCGTTTTTGGGACAGCGGTTGCCATGAAAACTGATAATCACAACCAATAAAAATCCCTATGTTTCTTATCTGTGAGTACGATTTCTGCATGCTTAACTATTCCTGCTCAACCCCTCATCTGGAGATGGGAGAGAGTAGGTAACCAAGAGGAATCCAGTGGTTTACTTTTCCTTCATAGGAGTTCACGACCAAACATTTGACAAGCAGACTAATACGTTTGGTGCAACGCTAACAATTTTTCAAAGTCTTATTGAAAAAATAGACATGGTCTTTTTGTTTGCAACAAGAACGATCATTGATGAAACGGAAATCAGAGATAATATTGACTTTGTTGAATTAGGAGAAAAAATCAAGGATTACATGCAGTTCTTGGAAAAAGATCTGGAAGTTGAAATAGTCACCATTGATATTCCTAACCCCATCGATTATGACATTATATATGATGTGATGTACGAGAAGACCCAGGAAGTTATGAAAACACATAGTATTCTTGAGGATGAAAAAATTATCAACATCACATCTGGCACACCAACAATGACTACTTGTTGGGTTTTGCTTCAGAAGTCCGGTCTGATTCCCAATGCGAGGCTTGTTCAATCTTTTGAAAAGAAATTTCAGCAACGAAGGAAGAGACCCTATCAGTTTGTCGATTTGGAAATAGACAATTTCCCCCAAGTAAAAACTCCAACTGCTGCTAAAAGAGAACTGACTAAAATGAAGGCTGAACTTGAATCTGTGGGGGAAGAACGGGACTTGCTGAAACTCGATTCTGATTTTCCACGTCTTGTTGGTCAATCTGCAAGCATAAGGTCAGTAAAAGAAAAGATTTTCAACTATGCCGCTACAGATTTACATATGCTTATATTGGGAGATGTTGGTTCCGGTAAACAACTGGTAGCGGAGTATTTACATGAACACAGTCATATTGCTGATAAACGCTTCAGGGACATAAATATTGGTGGTAAATCGTCTTCGTTAATACAAAGTGAATTATTCGGACATGTAAAAGGAGCATTTACCGGAGCGCACAAGGAACGACTGGGATTATTTTTATCATGTGATGGGGGAACTCTTTTCATTGATGAAATAGGTGATGCGGATGCTGAGGTACAGACCAAATTATTAAAAGTTATTGAATATGGTATGATGACACCAGTGGGCTCAGATGAAGATAAGAAAGTAAATGTGAGAGTAATTGGTGCAACAAATAGAGATCTCCCAAACTTGGTTAAAGGGGGGCAATTCAGAAGAGACCTTTTTTCTCGATTTATGGGATTAATTACTATAGATCCGTTGGCTTCGAGGATTGAAGACATTCCAGAATTGATCGAATACTTTATAGCAAAACATGATCTCAAAGTAAAGTTTAGCGATGCATGTATAGAGGCTTTTAAAAAAGATGATTGGTCCACAGGGAATGTCAGACAGTTGGAGAATACGGTTAAACTCTCTACCACGGTATATAATGGCGTGCCTTTGGAAAGAAGCGATATTCCCCCCGACCCTTCAGCTATACTTAATCTGGATAATAACAAACATGCGTTGTTACCAGATCTTCCATTTCCTCCGAAGGGCTTTTCCATTAAAGAGGTAATTGAGAATGTACGTGAACACTATTATGCTAAGGCTTTAGCAAGACATAGTAATGTTGCTGAAAAAGCTGCGGAAGAAGACCTGGGTCTTAAAGCTCATACGCTCAGAAAGCACCTTAGAGAAAAATTTCCTCGTTTGTCTCGTAAAAAGTAGCCAGTCATTTAAGGCAGCTGGCCTGCTCTGGTTCCCCAAAGATCAAGTTAAGTAATATATATTACGTAGTTTCGTAACGTAGGTTACACCTCACCACTCTTTTTTTATCCTCTACCGTCGGGGATGTCCATTTGGGACGTTCTGGCACGCCGTTTGCATATTACAGTACAGGATATCAAATAATGGATCAAAGGAAACACAATAATTCTAGAAGAGGAGATAAGAATACCAGCTATGAAAATTAATATTAAAGATTTACCGAGAGATAAAATTGTTGGTATAGAGTATCATAATGGCTCTACAGTCATACTGATTCCTCACGGGAGAGTAAGAATTATGCCTCAGGCGAAGGAACCCAGGGTTAGTTATTCAAGCGGAAAGAGAGAAGGTAGGAGACTACGATATGACTCGATTTAAAACACTAGCACAAGCTGAGATATTTCTTCAACTGAGTTCCTGGAATCACATCCTGAGGAGCAAGGTGTTCGCCGAAAAGATGAGGTCAATAATGGAATTAGTTAGTAAGCAGACTCAAGAACTTCTTTTTAAGAATCAGTACTTTTACTCTGAATAATAGTCATGGCATATAGAAAATCATATAGCAGAAACAGGTCTTACTCCCGCGGATATTCCCGCAGGGGGAATTCCGGATCATATCGTCGATCGTCCACAAGAAGCTACAGAAGGTCGTCATCTTACCGGTACGGGCGAACCTCAAGGCCAAGATATGGCGGTCTTTCGACGCGTACCCGAAACGGGTATTCTCAGTATTATGACAGGAGATCAGGTTCCTGGAAGTATACTCACAGAAGAGTGGCCGAGAAGAAGCTGGGTGGCAGAATACGGCGCGGTTATGAAGTACATCATAGAAACGGTAACAAGCGTGACAACAGGTCGTCAAACCTGACGGTTGTTTCTAAAAGTAAGCATAGAGCTATTCACGGACGTTAATATTATTATGGCTTACACGACAGCCAACATCAGACCGAAAGTAGCAACGAACGGTAGAAAGACCCTGAAAAAGAGGGCTAAAAAGCTCTCGCTAGTTGGTGATTTCGAGAGACTCTTGAGCCTGCTGGAGAAATCGATTGATAACTTCTTTATTACCGGTAAAGCCGGCACGGGCAAGTCCACCTTACTTCGGCTGTTCGCAAAGACCACAAAAAAATCTACCGCGGTGCTGGCATTTACCGGTAATGCCGCGGTTAACGTAGGCGGGCAGACTATTCACTCCTTCTTCCGGCTTCCATTCAACATAGTCGACGTGGATCAGTTTGACCCGGAGTACATACCGCTCATGAGGAGAGTAAGGACAATTATGATAGATGAGATTTCCATGGTCCGGGCAGACCTCATGGACGCCATGGATAAAGTATTGAGATATAACCGGAATAAAGATCTCCCCTTCGGTGGTGTACAGATGATCTTTCTTGGTGACATGTACCAGCTTCCCCCAGTTGCTTCTTACCAGCCAGGTGTCGAGGAATTCTTTCATAATCGCTATAGGTCAAAGTGGTTCTTTGATAGTGAAGTCTGCACCAAGTCAGGTTTCATCTGCAATGTCATAGAACTGGGAAAAGTTTACAGGCAGAGCGATCCGAATTTTTTAGGGATACTGAACCGAATCCGAACGGGTGACATCACTTTTGAGGATCTGAACGCAATCAACGAAAAATTCGATGCTGCGGTAGACACTTCAGGTGATCTCAGGATAAATCTTACAACTACTAATGCTGTTGCCAATACCATTAATGCTGAAAGGCTCAGGGTCATATCCGGAGAGCCCAGGACATTCGAAGCCGGCGTTTGGGGAAGGTTTGAAGAATCGAATTACCCGGCCGATTATGTTCTGGAACTGAAGAAAGGTGCCCAGGTTATGTTCCTGAAAAACGATTACCAGGGTAAATGGGTCAATGGAACGCTCGGCACGGTTGCTGATATGGATGATGATAAAATAACAGTTTCTACTGACACCGGATCATATATTGTTCAGCGCACCTCCTGGGAAAATAATCAGTACACTTATTCCAAGAAGGAAAAGAAACTGAAAAAACAGCTCATAGGGACATTTACACAGTTTCCGCTGAAACTGGCCTATGCCATAACCATCCATAAAAGCCAGGGCAAGACCTTCGATAATGTTGAGATCCACCTCGTAAACGGTGCCTTTGATCATGGTCAGCTATATGTTGCTCTCAGCCGTGCTACAACACTGGAGGGTCTTCATCTTCGTAGCATCGTGACAAATTCAGATATCATTATAGATTCGAGGATCATAGAATTCTTTGAAGAAATTGAAAGAAATGATTCTTCGGTCTTCATTATGATGAAGACGACAGAACCAAAACTTAATAAAACCGTGGAGGTAAACTGATGCCG
>JASLOE010000022.1 GCA_030745655.1 Nitrososphaerales archaeon
CTATTTGCGGAAACAGGATTACTCTAGTGAAGTCATAGTCGTAAGTGATGGGAGCACCGATGAAACTAGACGTGTAGCTGAAGAATTCGAGTGGTCAACCTCAAGGTGTCGAGTTTTTGAATATTTCCCTAATAAAGGTAAAGGTGCTGCAGTCAAATTTGGTATGCTTGAAGCACGAGGTGATATTCGTCTTTTTATGGATGCGGATTTGTCCGTGCCAGTTGTGTTCATTGAAACGTGCTTAATAGAAATAAATAAAGGAAATGGAGTGGTGATAGGTTCTAGAGCATTAAATAAATCACTAGTTATACAAGGTCAGAGTTTCTTTAGGCAGACATTAGGTAAGATGTACGGTATATTGTTGAATACATTTACAGGACTAGGGATAAAGGACACTCAATGTGGATTTAAAATGTTTACGTCTGAGACTACAGAAAGATTGTTTCCAGTTCTTTTTTGTGTGAATCAACTATTTGACGCTGAAATTTTGTTGTTAGCAAGATCATATAATATCTCTATAGTTGAAGTTCCTGTTGATTGGTATCATGATGGTGATACCAGATTAAGTTACA
This sequence comes from Nitrososphaerales archaeon, assembly GCA_030745655.1. Taxonomy (GTDB): domain Archaea; phylum Thermoproteota; class Nitrososphaeria; order Nitrososphaerales; family JACPRH01; genus JASMAB01. Next base: position 573 of record JASLOE010000022.1, read on the forward strand.
GTTTTTCAAAGAGTATTTGGGTTTTGAAGGAACTCCTAAAACTCAGACAAAGGGCTAAGGTACTGGCTGAGCAAAATGAGTGAAAAGGTTTTAGTTATCGGAGGCGCAGGCTTCATTGGTTCGCATACTGTTGATGTACTTATTGAGGAAGGATTTAATGTTACTATTTTAGATAATCTTAGCGAAAGAGTCCATAGGGGAGAATTGCCTGACTATTTGAATTCAAAGGCCCAATTGGTAGTAGGGGACGTTAGAAATAAAGAAGAGTTAGCTCTATGCCTAAAGGATGTTAGCTATGTGTACAATTTTGCTGCTTACCAAGATTATATGACTGATTTTTCTAGTTTTTTCTCCACCAATTCAGTTGGTACAGCATTACTTTATGAAGTTATAGTGAATGAAAGAATTCCTATAAAGAAAGTCATCATTGCTTCATCACAATTCGTTCAAGGTGAAGGAGTCTATAAAAACAAGGCTGGAAAACTATTTTATCCGGGACCTCGACCAAAAACAGATTTAGATAATGGGTTATGGGATCACTATGAGAAAAAAGGTGAAAAATTGGATTGGGAATGGACTTCCGAAAATTATTCTAACCCGACCAATTCTTATTCTATCTCCAAACATAGTCAGGAATTGATTAGTTTGAATCTTGGAAGACAATACGAAATACCGACAGTGGTATTGAGGTATTCTATAGTTCAAGGATCGCGACAATCCTTTTTTAATACCTACAGTGGTGCGTGCAGAATATTCTGTATTCATTATGAAAAAGACATCCCTCCTGTGATTTATGAAGATGGAATGATGTGCAGAGATTTTGTGAATATTAATGATGCTGTAAAAGCAAACCTATTAGTACTAAAGATAGATGAAGCCAACTGGAAGATCCTTAATATTGGAGGTGGTAAATCCTATTCTATTTTAGAATTCTCTTCTGAGGTAGCTAAATGTTTTGGGAAAACACACATAGAGCCTAAGCTTCCAGGGCAATACAGATTGGGAGATACAAGAAACGCCTGCTCTGACATAAGTAAGATAAGAGCTTTAGGTTGGGAACCAAAAAACTCAATAACTGAAAGTATTCTCGATTACATTGATTATATGAAAAATAGAAAAATCCCTGATAGTCTAATAGAGGACTCAATCAAATCAATGATAAATTCAGGAGTAGTAAGAAAGGCAAAGGTATAGATTTGGTTATTTCTCAGACACCCCTTAGGATATCTTTCTTTGGGGGAGGAACAGACTTGGAGGACTTCTGGTCAAAGGAGAATGGCACAACTCTTTCCTCGAGCATAGATAAGTTTGTATATGTCATTATCAAGAGAAGATTTGATGATGCCATATATTTAAATTATTCCAAAAAAGAGATTGTTAAATCTGTATATGATATCCAACATGATTTAATTAGAGAAGCAATGTTGATGGCAGGTGTTTCATCTGGTGTTGAAATTACAACACTTGCCGATATTCCATCTGAGGGTTCTGGCTTAGGTAGCAGTAGCAGTATAACAGTTGGTTTACTTAATGCTCTTTATGCATACAATAATGAGCAAGTGACAGCTGAATGTCTTGCGTCTGAAGCATGCAATATTGAAATTGAGATACTTGAAAAACCAATAGGAAAACAGGATCAATATATTGCCGCATATGGTGGCTTACGTGAGATTACATTTATTTCGGATGGAACAGCATCAATAGAATCTTTGAAAATTAGTCAATCAAGGAAGAGAATGATGGGTTCGAATCTTCTCCTTTTTTATACAGGTTTAACCAGAGAATCAAGTTTTATTCTAAGTGATCAAAAAAATAATATGGTTAAGAACCATATTATTCTAAAAGAAATGAAAGGGCAGGTTTCTGAACTAAGAGCGCTACTTGAATCTGAAGAGGATTTTGATCACATGGGACAAATGCTTCACCAAGCTTGGAATTTGAAAAGAAAGTTATCCAAAAAAATAACTAATTCAATAATTGATAATATGTACACTCAGGCGTTGGAATCAGGCGCAATGGGTGGGAAGATATGCGGTGCTGGTGGAGGGGGGTTCTTACTGCTCTATGTTCCGCGTGAGAGTCAAAATCAAGTGAGGAAGACTATGCAAGATTATAGAGAATTTCCATTCATGCTGAATGATGGTGGCAGCAAGATCATTTTTAATACGGGGAGTGATTATTGGCTATGAGTGATATTGATCTCAACAGCATGGGAATCTGCATTAAGAGATACAAATAATTTATATTTTATAAAAGCATCTTATGAGTAAAAAATTAATATATACCATAGTTTTCCTCTTAATATTATTGATAAGTGGAATATTGAGATTTAAAGGTTTGGTCGAACAGAGCTATTGGATGGATGAATTGGGAAGTATGGCATTATGTGACCCTCAAATGAAATTGAGTAAAGTAATCAGTTTAACAATGCATGACACTCATCCCCTTGTGTATAATGTAATGCTCTGGTTATGGCTGAAATTTGCGGGATATACCGAAGTTGGCGGAAGATCAATGTCAGCATTATTAGGTACTATTGGTTTAGTACCTATCTATTACCTTGGGAAAGAATTGTTTAACAAGAAAATTGGAGTTTATGCAACACTTATCAGTGGTTTAAATGCATTTTTAATACAATTTTCTCAAGAGACAAGATCATATGCCCTGTTATTTTTGCTAACCTCTATTTCATATCTCTTCTTTTTCAGAGTAATTAAGAATGAAAGAAATATTCATATATTAGTCATCTATATCGCTTCGAGCATTGTCATGTGTTATACCCATTACTATGGTATTATAGTTATGTTGACTCAACTCATAAACTTAATAATTTATCTATATAAGGACGTAAGAAATCGAAGATCCCTGATTTCTACGTCCATTATTTCTGCATTAATAATAGCAGTATCTATTTCACCGCTCTTTAAATATATCATCCTCGCCGCAAATCTACCATCGTCCTCGTGGGTGCCTGCACCAAGTGTATGGGATTTTGCTTTTTATGGCCATGCTTATACTAAAACCGTATTTCTTGATATAATTTTTTTATTCTTAATATTTTACGGCATCTATTCTATTTTTTATGATAAAATTAATAATAATTATTTGTTTAATATAACATCATTGGTGGTATGGATTTCTTTTGGATTATTATTACCTTTCTTTTGGAGTGTTTTGGTTAAACCGATTCTTATACTGAGGGCTACTATTATCGTTCTGCCAGGAATAATCGTGTTAATCTCATTGGGACTGTATTATATAAAATCAAGGATGTTAAAGACCATTATTCTAACACTGATAATTATTTTTTCATTGCGTTCATATAATAAATATAATTCGATTCCACAAAAGGAACAATGGCGTGAGGTGTTGAATGTCATAAGCGAATCATCCGAGAGTGTACCGGTATATGATATAGTGTATTCATATCGTTTTGATAAATCTTTCTATGCAATATATGCAGAAATGCTTAATCTGGATATAAAAGTGTTGCCATTTGATGTGTTAAAAGAGCAATACTTTACAAACAAACTACCAAAATACTTTTGGGTTGTTGAGGCCCATTCAAATAAAATCAACTCATCGAAAATACTAACTGATAATAAAATACGAAAAGTTAATGAAGTAAAATATCTTAATGCTGGTGCTGCAAAGTTTTTATCAGTTGAGAGGAGATGAACATACTTCATGTTGTAGATTTAAATACTGGTCAAGATCACATTGAATTTCTATGCCTGCAAATAAAATTATCAAATAAATATTGACCTCATCGTTAAACAAGTCTATGAACATTCACAGTGTGATATGATTCATATCTATTTTCCGAAATTATTTTCATGCTGGATTAAATTATGTGATAGAAAATTTTATAAGATAAAAAATGCAATCGACTCTTTCCGGTAACAAGGCACAAAAATAGTGTATGAGGATGAACAACAATAAACCACATGTGTTATTTATGACATATGACTTGTCGTAGAACATATAGACGTCTTGAAGCTGGATGTGGAAGGGTGGGAAAATGAGTGTCTTAAAGCCTGTCAGACTCTTCTTTCAGCCAATAAAGTGAGTGTTGTTCAACTAGAATTAGTTACTACAATAATCCGCGAACACACAGTAACAATAGAGGAAATAAGAGAACTGCTAGCCGACTACGATTTCGACTATTTCATTACCAAACATAGACAAATACCCTTTAGAGTTCGCCTGAGGGAAATGAAGTACTTCTAGTAAGACGCCAACTCGAAAATTACTAAAAAAATATAATCCCCCGTTCGCTCTGGCTGTGATTGTAATCAAGGCTACCCATTTGAGAATATTTTGGACCGCACTGAACAAATTCCATACGGATAGTACGGAGTCAAACAAATTAAGCTAGGCTAAAGTAACTGACCTAATGTCTAAGAATGCCTTAATTGAGCGGGGATTTGCAGTCAAAGATGGCAACATTGAAATGTTGCTGATCTTTCCTTCTACATCCATATCACACAGGTACGGGAAAGCGGATCTGGGTGATCTCGGTGGAGATCTGATTCCTTTAGGTATTGCGTCAATTGCCGCGTTCTTGCGCGAAAAAGGCTACGGTGTCGGCGTACTCGACTGTTGCGCTCTTCGACTGTCAAACTCTGAAATACTGGATATCATTCAAGATAAGAAACCACGAATTGTTGGTCTATCTTCCACTACTTATGCGCTCCCTAGTTCGATAACACTTGCAAATACAATTCGAAAAGAGGTTCCAGATCAACTGATTATACTGGGGGGGTCACATGCTAATGTCGCTGGTGAAGAAACCATAGATGAGTACGATGCTTTTGACTTAGTTGCAGTTGGACCAGATGGAGAATACACGGCTTTAGAGATCATTGAAGCTTACAAGGCAAGCGGTTACTCAAGATCGTCACTTTTAAGCAGGCCAGATTTGCTCTCTACAATAGATGGGATCTACTACTCCGATAGTGGTAAAACAATTAGAACCAAACCCAGGTCTACCATCGCCGACCTGGACCAATTGCCATTGCCTGCCCGTGACCTTTTCCCCATGGAGCGGTACATTCCTCTACCAAATCAATATAAAACGCTACCACTTACTAACATAGTGGTAATCCGCGGGTGTCCTTATGCTTGTACATTCTGTGATCAAGCTAGTACCAGTGCTCGAACTCGAAGCCCAGAAAAAACGATTAATGAAATAAGACACTGTGTCGAAGAATACGGTATTAAAGAAATTTCTTTTTGGGATGACACCATGAGCTATAACAAAAAGTGGATGAGCGCATTTTGTGAACTCCTAATAGATGCCAACCTTGATGTCATCTGGTCATGCTATGCAGCTGTAAATACCGTAAATCAAGAAATTCTCCATCTCATGAAAAAGGCAGGCTGTTGGAATATATTTTATGGATTTGAAACAGGGGTCACTCAACTTTTAAGAAACATCGATGCCCACAAAAAGAACCGCTCCTTCGAAACAATGAAGGAAGTCAGTCAATGGACTAAAGATGCAGGTATAGAAATTCGTGGTTCTTTTATGCTTGGGCTACCTGGTGAAACACCAGATCTTGCTAAAGAGACCATCAAGAAAGCAATAGCATTAGATCCTGAGTATGCACAGTTTAGTATTACGACACCTTATCCTGGAACACGTCTGTACAAAGAAATTAAAAGCGGGAAATGGGGCAAATTTACGACCATGGACTTTTCCGAATTTCAAGGCTGGAATGTAGTGTTTCTCCCTGAAGGTTATACAGACAAAGACGAGGTATGGGCTATGGAGAGGTCGGCTTTTCGACAGTTTTATTTTCGACCAAAGTACATTGCGAAAAAGATATTTTCCATTCGCTCTAAAGAAGACATAAAGCGATACATTAAGGGCGGGGTAGCTTTACTTGGTGGCTTCGCGTTTGGCCCTATGCCAAAACACGTTAGGATTAAAACCGGTCGAACACCATGAACACTTTGTGTACTGCTACATTCTTTTAAGAAGTAGTTGCCCAAATGTTCTAAGTCTACACGTTTATCCTTTAATATCTATCACTGTGTTAAACAATCAGCAAAAGCTAATGCTTTTTTATTTGGTTGATGCCTAAGGTTCTTATATTTGGAATTTCAGGTCAGGATGGGTCTTACTTGTCAAAATACCTTCTTGATTTAGGTTATGAAGTTTACGGTACCTCGAGTGATGCTGTAATTCATATGGTTAGTGATTTGCAAGATCCCCCAGAAATGATAAGGGATCTTATTTATAAATGGGAAGAAGGATATAAATTAGTTATAGGTGTCAAGACAAAAAGTGAAGAATCATTCCTTTTCTTTGGTATCAGGAAATTCTATTATTATTTGATCAATAAACTTTCGGATACAGAACTGGTGAAGAATTTCACCGGGTTTGGATTATATGATAGAGAAGTAATTAATGCGTTAAAGAAAATAAATGATACTTATCCCTATTTAAGAGGACTGATATCCGAATTAGGTTACGATTTAGCAAAGATTGAGTATGAACAGCCACTAAGAAAAAAAGGATTAACCAAGAATAACTTCTATACTCTTTACGACATGGCGATGCTCGGTTTCACTAGTCATTCCAAGGTACCATTAAGGCTTGCAACCTTTACTGGTTTTTTAGTTTCATTGATTAGCATATTTGTAGGGATTTTTTATTTTATATATAAATTGATGTTTTTCGAAAGATTTGATGTCGGAATAGCTCCGTTGGTTGTGGGGCTATTTTTCTTTGGAGCAGTACAACTATTTTTCATAGGTATTATCGGCGAGTACATCGGTTCGATTCATACACAGGTTTTAAAACGCCCTCTAGTGATTGAAAAAGAAAGGGTCAATTTTGATCCGGAAATTATTGATAGCAATGAAAAGTAAAATTTATAAGTATCTGAAAAATTATAATATAAATATTGACCTCATCGTTAAACAAATCTATGAACATTAACAGTATAATATGATTCATATCCATTGGCTGGAAGCATTCTCAATTCTGGATATATATTAAGTAAAATATAATTTGATTTGATAATGTATATAGTCATCCTTTTTCGGCAAATGACAAAATAATATTCTATACAATGTATAACAATAAACCGTATGTGGTTTTATAGACATATTACTTGGCATTGTATAAGTATGTCAATAATATTGCATAGCCGAGAATAGAATATCCGATATTTCGGGACTCTAACTGAGTTAAATAAATAAGAAAGAGTTATATACTGTTGATTACAAAAATCAATAAGTGTCGCATATGCAATAATACTAAACTTATTCTAGTTGTTGATGTTGGGGTGCAATATTTAACTGGTATTTTTCCGAAAAACAACGAAACTGCAACTCTTACTAAAGGTCCATTAAGGCTAGTAAAGTGCCATGATGGAGACGATTGTTGCGGTCTACTACAACTTGAGAACAGTTATGATTTGAATGAGTTATACGGAGCTAATTACGGATACCGTTCAGGTTTAAACGTAAGTATGGTACGCCATCTCCACGCTAAAGTTGCGGACATCATCGAAAGGTGCGACCTGGTCAAAGGCGACCTGGTCATCGATATCGGAAGCAACGACGGAACGACTCTTGCGGCATATCCCGACCATCTCCAGCTGGTGGGAATCGACCCTACTGGAGAAATTTTCCGGAGTTACTATGAAAAACATATTGAACTTATTCCAGAATTTTTCTCTTCAGATCTTGTTGCCCATAAGTATGCTGGAAAGAATGCCAAGGTTGTCACTTCCTTTTCTATGTTCTATGATCTTGAAGATCCTGTCGATTTTGCCTGCCAGATTGCTGACATCCTCGACCCCGATGAAGGAATTTGGGTGCTTGAGCAAAGTTACATGCCCCTGATGTTGGAGCGCATGGCCTACGACACCATTTGCCATGAACATCTAGAATACTACGGCCTCAGGCAGATCAAATGGATCATGGACAAAACGGGTCTCAAGGTCGTGGATGTGGAAATCAACGATGTAAACGGCGGAAGCTTCTCCGTTGTAGTGGCGTGCAAAGGGTCAAAGCATGCGGACGTCGATAGCGTGGTCGACAGACTGATTGCATTTGAAAATAGGAAAGATCTTTCAAGATTCGATCCTTACAGAAAATTTGCTATTGGGGTTGAGGCAAACAGGAAATCGCTTCAAGATTTTATTCAGAAAGTAAAGCGGGAAGGTAAACGGACATGTGGACTTGGGGCTTCCACAAAGGGTAACGTATTACTACAATATTGTGGCTTCGGGCCTGGTGACATTGAGGTAATTGGAGATGTCAACGAAGACAAACATGGTGCCTTCACGCCCGGGACGTGGATTCCTATAGAAGCCGAAGAAAAAGTGTTAGCAGAAAAGCCAGATTATCTAATTGTTTTACCTTGGCATTTTAAAGATTTTTTTCTGAGTAGCCCCAAGTTCAGAAGGAGAAATCTGGTGTTCCCTCTTCCAACTCTGGAAATCATTTGCTCTGCATAGCTCTAATGCATGTAGACGCTGAACTATACGACAAAATGTGCGGGGTTATGCCTATTTCTTGCAAGGATCTATTGGTTATGGACAGGCAAGAAAGGATTTTCTGCAGTTTCGATTGAGAATATTTACGTGGGATTGAAAAGAGCGAGTCGACCATCAAAGTTATGTTAAGGGTGATCTAAAACTTAGAGGGAGTTATAATTCGCACGATAAAAAGAGAGCTTGTGGTCATATTGGGGGTTAATGGCCAAGACGGGAGTTTCTTGGCAGAAAATCTCGTTGAACAAGGTTATGAAGTTGTGGGGATTGGTCGGCAACAAAAATCACTAAAGGACTTGTCTCAACAACTAGCCGCGTACGAAAAGTTGGATTTATCTGACGGGAGCGCACTAGCCAACATGCTAAAACGCTACAAACCCGGCAAAATCTTCCACGTTGCAGCTGTGCACGGTTCAGCAGGTACAGCTTATGAAGCATTATGGCAGAAAATGCTAGCTGTCAATGTCGGATCTGTGCACGTTGTGCTTGAATATCTTAGAAAATTTCGGGCAGATGGTACTTTAACGTATGCCAACTCAGGTAAAATTTTTGGCCCCAAATATCCAGTTCAGCTCTCTGAACAATCGAGTACTCAAGCGTCTTGTCTTTATACCATCACCAAGCTTGCTGCACGTAACCTAATTAATTACTATAGAGATAAACACAAACTTCAGGCTGGGCAGCTCTTTTTATTTAATCACGAGTCAGGTAGACGTTCTGACGATTTCTTTCTACCAAAAATACTAAACATTCTGGCCTCAGCGGTGCGCAGCAATAATTATCGTGAAAGTTTGGGAACCTTGGAGTTTTTTAATAACTGGGGATGTGCACGAGAGTACATGGATCTGATGGTTAAGGCAAGCGAGATTGCTCCCAAAGGCGATTTCGTCTTGGGAGCAAGTAAGACATTGTATGCCCGTTCTTTTGTAGAAGAACTTTTTCAGCGCTATGGACTTGACTATCGCAATCATATCTTGGAACGTTGTTTTAATCCTACGGAGGGTATGCAAAAGCGGATGTATAGAGTCAATACTGGTAAATTTCGGAAGATGATGGGGGAATGCCCCCGTCGTGGAATATTTGAGGTCTGTGAGGAAATCCTTCAAACATACCATGGTTTAACTCCATTACGTGGATAATTCTATTCTAAAAAATCACTTGGGTAGGGTGCTCATTCCAACTAATGATCGCGGTTTTGTGAGTGATTTGGCAGACGCATATTTGCGAGCTGGTTATGAGGTTACAGTTGGGTTAGACAACTTTTTTTTACATGCGACCTCTTTTAATCTTATTCACATTCAGTGGCCTGAGGAGTTTTCGGATTGGAAAATCCCGGATTCAAGAAATTTTGAACGAATAGAAATATCACTCAAACGGTGGGCACAGAAATCCAAAATTCTTATCAGTGTTCACAATCTTTATCCTCATGGATACGAGAAAAATCATATTTTTTATGATTTATATGATTGCTTTTATCGCAACGCCAGTTTGATTAGTTATTTTTCCGAATCTGCGAAAATATTGGTAAATCGAGAATATCCGGAAACAATAAATAAGCCAAATATTGTTCATGGTCTGTTCAATTATGACCGGTTGCTTCCGCATTCGGTCGACGCTAGAAAAGCACGTTTGAGTCTCGGGTTTGACAAATCAGAATTTGTGGTATTAGTTTTCGGGAGATTGCGCTCATGGCATGAGGTTTCACTATTGCGTAAAGCTTTTTCTCTGTGTCCAATCCGGAAAAAGAGGCTTCTGATGGCGGGTCGATACTTCGAAGTCGGCCCACTCTGGCGTCAACGTGTGAGACGGTTTAGGTGGATTACCTGGTTAAAGACTTATCGTGCAGTGATTATTAATGACTATGTCCCAGATGATGAAGTACACCGCTACCTGGAGGCATGTGATGTTGTAGTGATTCCACGGATAGATGATCTAAGTTCCGGCATAGTACCACTGGCGATGACTTTCAGTAAAACAGTTGTGGCACCACGGCATGGAGCTTTCGTTGATTATTTAGCTGGAACAAATAATCCACTCTATAAGTCTGGGAATCCTGATAGTCTTTCATCTGCGCTTGTAAAAGCTTGGGACGCAGACCGGGATACGATCGGACGGGATAATCGAAAAATAGCCGATCAATGTACTTGGGACAACATAGTTAACTCTATATTACTTGCCGGTTGATAATGACCTAAATCAAATGGGTGATAGATTATAAAAAAATTTACCTGTATATTTTAAATTCAAACAGTAACCCAAACAATGTTTGATCCGTTAATATTTTGGGTCGCATTCTTGAGTCATCTCGTATTTCATTTTCTAATCAAAGGAAACTGAGATAGTTCAATAATCTATGTTAAAAGTTCATTAATTAATAATCTTGCTGTCTTATTGATAATCCTATTTGGAAATTAAAACTGAATGAAATTGAATGACAAAACTATATTAATTATATCACCTGAATACTGGGGAATAAATCGAATTTCAAAGCACCATTATGCTTTAGAGTTGGCAAAAAGAAATAATACGGTCTATTTCCTAAATCCTCCTAGTATTATTCTAGATAACTATGATATCAGTTTAAAGAAGATAAATAAAAATTTAATTATAATAACCTATTCGCTATATCTGAGGGGTTTAAACCTTCTGCCAAATATTATAAGGAAATATTTTCATTATATTCAAGCGAATAATTTATTGAAATCCATTAAAGAGAAAATTGATATTGTTTGGAGTTTTGATCCATACAGATTTCAAAATTTAACTGTATTTCGTGCAATTCTAAATATTTACCACGCTGTTGATATTCATAAAACAAAGGTTGAACTGGATATAGCTAACAACGCAGATATTATACTTGCAACATCGGATAAAATATTGGAAAGATTTGTCTCTGTAAAAAAGCCTAAATTCAAAATCAATCATGGATTAGCTGAATATTTTATAGGTGATGAAAATGTTCAAATAAATGGAAAAAAAGATTATTCGAACGAGATTTCCATTAATAAAAATATTAAAGCTGGCTATGTTGGCAATTTATTTTATAAGTATCTTGATGTAAAAGTATTCAAGAGTATAATAACACAAAATAAGAGAGTTTTTTTCTACTTTATTGGACCATATGAAAAAAGTAACTTGGTTGGCGATGAACATAATTTAAGTTTCATTAATTTTTTGAAAAATTGTGAAAATGTTCATTTAATCGGACCTAAACCATCTACTGATCTTCCTTTCTATTTAAATCATTTGGATATTTTCTTATTGTGTTATAGTGGTGATAAGAATGTGGCTGAAATGTCTAATCCACACAAAATGTTGGAATATCTATCAACGGGTAAAGCTGTTGTTAGCCATTACGTGGATGAATATATAGATTATCCAGATTTGATCGAGATGGTTGAGAGCAACCGTGAACTTCCAATTAAGTTCAAAGAAGTTGTTTGTAATATTGAATATTATAACTCACCAATAAAGTCTGAAGCACGAAAAGCTTTCGCATTTCAAAACACTTACATGAAACAATTAGATAGAATTGAGAATCTAATAGTGGAGCAGACACGAAAGTGAAAATACTTGTTATTGCTGAGTTCTATCCACGCGGAGGTACTTATTCAGCAGTTAATAAACTTTTGCGACTAAATAAAGAATTGGGGTATGAGCAAATTCTTCTCATTCAAAGAAAGATGGCGTTTCCTGAATTAAAGGATTACTGTGATTATCTTGGTATAGATTTACGGATATGTCCAGACCGTCCGCCTGCAATGCAAATTCCACTCTTTTCGCTTTTTTATGATTGGCTGATTCAGTTTTTCTATGTCCGTAATATTCGACACGACCTCATCTTCGTTTCGAATTCGCATTCATGGATGCTCATAGGAATGTTTGCATTTAAGAGTAACAGTATTGTATATCTCACGCATTCATACCCAAATCGTTATTTGCACCTTTTTTTCTCGCCATTATATATGCTTACCGCCAAGCTTGATCATAACAAAAGGTTTGTAACTGTATCGGAATATGCCAAAAAAACAAATGTGAATTATCTTAAGCTTGAATCGAAGAAGGTTAATGTTATATACAATAGCTTTGCCAATGAGTTGGTTCACAGTGAACCGAATATTAATGGCAATGTTGTTTTAACGGTAGGGCGAATCAATCCTATCAAGAATCCTAATGTTTGGCTCGCTGTTGCGCACAAAGTTTCGAGAAAGATTGCTTCGGCAGAATTTATATGGGTTGGAGGTGATGAAAACCAATTGAATACGATGAACGAGAATATGAAAAAATATTCTGGACTTGCTTCACATGTAAAAATTATAAGCTATACAGACGATATTTTAGGGTATTACCGGCAGGCTTCGATATATTTTCAGCCCAGTCTTTCTGAAA
>JASLOE010000023.1 GCA_030745655.1 Nitrososphaerales archaeon
AACAGTCGCCATTTAGGGCAAGTTGTGAGTTGTGGATAAAAAACAGAAGGGATGAGGGGATGAAATGGCGGTTAGGGATGGCAGGGGTGATGTGAAACAGACAACGACAGGGTTTCGAGACCCAAGACACCACATCTGCCAAAAGCAAATTCCTATCCCTCAGGGATAGCTATAACTGGAGCTCCAAAAATAATCCAGAATATTTCCTCATTGGGCCAATACCAATAACCTAACCTTATAGAAAATGAACCCAATAACACAGATACTGTTAAAACCGAATCAACAAATCCCATAATAAATTGCTTTGTTATTCGATTAAGTTCTGTTAATTTATTAATTAATGTTCTGATCAATGTAAAGTCATCCCTTTGTAATTAGTTCAGTGCGAAACACCTTGATTATTTATAACTTTCAAGAATGTCATCCACAATATTTTTAAATCAAACCAAAATGATTTTTTTTGCATATATTCTACCTCAAAAGCAACTTTTTCAGGAATTGATAACTCGTCTCGCCCATTAACCTGTGCCCAACCAGTTAATCCAGGTATAAGTTTATCCAAGCCATTTTCTGACCTTAAAGCAATAAGATCATCTTGGTTAAAAAGTGCAGGACGAGGCCCAACAAAACTCATATCGCCCTTTAATATTGAGAACAGCTGTGGAAGTTCATCTAAACTAGTTTGACGAAGAAATCGACCAATTGGGGAAATGAATTCTTCGGGATTTGATATTAGATGAGTTGCCACTTCTGGTGTATCTATTCTCATAGATCGAAACTTCGGCATTTTATAAGTTGAGTTAGCAAATCCAACACGATCAGACCAGTACAATGCAGGACCTTTAGATGTCAAACGAATAGCTAGAATAATAAACAACATTGGCACTAACAAAACCATAATGAGTATAGTTACCAGAATTAAATCAAAAAGACGTTTCATTCATCTCCTTCAGTGAACGCTGAGGTTTAAATCCAATTGATTGTATTTTTTCTGAGGAATAATAATCATCTTCAAATAATTTATTCACCTTCTGCCTTAAACTTAAACTAAAAAATGCTGCAAAATTAAAGATAAACTTTGGCACATACCATTTAGGGATTGATCTTCCCAGTAATTTACACATAACCTCATAAATCTCTCGTGAAGAGTGCGGGACACCATCAGTAACAATAAAAATTTCTCCATTTGTCCTATCATCTTTAGCAACGAGAAGAATTGCTTTTACTAAATCATCCACATGAACCATAGAACGTCTATTAGCTACTTTTGGCAGAGAAGGGAACCAACCCTTTTCAATTCCCAAAAACATCATACCAAGATTGCCTTTCATCGATGGTCCATAAACTAGAGAAGATCGAACTACTGAAACATGCATTCCTGACTGACGGCCTATTTCCAGCAACTTAAGTTCTGCCTCTCTTTTAGTTTTTCCATAAATACCTTCAGGTTTGACCTGATCAGACTCGTTCATACATGAGCCAGTCAACAAATTTCCTCCTGCCTTAAAACTACTTAAAAAGACAAATCGTTCCACACCTGAAATAACAGCTAACTCAGCCAATTGTACTGTTGCTCTAACATTGACTGCATGGTATTGACTGTCTTGCTTAGTAGAATCATGAGCGATTCCAGCAAGATGAAATACTGTATTAATACCCGTCAGTGCATTATCCGGTATGTGTCCAGATTGCAAATCACAAACAAGTGTTTCAATATGAGGTTGTTTACTTCTAGATAAAACACGAATAGAGGTTTTTTTAGAATCAATAGCATCAATTAGTCTACGACCAACAAACCCTGACGCTCCAGTCACACAAACCTTAATCATCTGCTACTGTCCATAATACTATTTAACTGATTAGCCATTTGGTCCATAATTGACAATCTTGAATACTTCGTGACAAATTTAGTAACAACTTCCTCAGGAACTTGAGAATCAACTGCTTCAAATACACATGAAGCAGCTGCTTTAGAGTCTCCCGGCTCAAAGAGAAAAGCATATGGAACATTGTCTTTTAAAAATTGTGCTGAATAGCCATTCAAACCAGCTACAATGGGCTTTCTCAATGCGGTATATTCAAATATCTTTGAAGGCAGAACTCGTCGAAAAGCTGGAATATTATTTAGATGAAGAAACATAATATCAGCGCCCATATAATATTTAATTAACTCAGAACGATTAACAGGTGACAATAATTCCACATTGCTAATACTTTTTTGTTGAATGGCAGTCCTCAACAAAGAAATCGCACCTCCATCTCCAATAATTACAAAACGATAACTAAGACCTAAACGTTTTGCAATATCAGGAATAACTGTCTCAAGTCCCTGGCCATTACCAATATTTCCGGCATATAAAATGGTTATAAAATTCTTTGACGGTTCTTTTCCCAAAGGTGTGAAACTTAGAAATTCCTCGTCGACACCATTCGGAAAGAAAGACCAATTAGAAGTATTAATTCCTTTTTTTTCAAAATACTCTGGAAAACCTTCAGAAACTACGTTAACTCCTGCTGCTGAATTAAGAACTTGTTTATCTAAAAAAGAAAAAAGGCGCTTAGAAGTCGCACTCAATAAGCCGTTCTTGAGTGCAAAAAGGTCGGATATTGTCTCAGAGAAAATATCTCTCAGATCAATATAATATTTTTGCCTCAAAAATTTTGCTGAAATCCAAGTTAAAACTCCTGTCATTAATCTGGAAGTGGTACCAATTATAAAACCTGGTTTAAGTTTTCTACATACATTAAATGCAAAAAAAGCAAATACACTAAAAGTATAAGCCTGAGAAATCATACCACTCCTATGAGTTGGCACACTAATACGGTGGATTGTAATCTTTCCACCTACCTCAGTATTGTCAGCCTTTGCACGATGAGTTGGATATCTATTTGGGTGTGTGGTAATAACGTGTAGCACATCATTAGTTCCTATTTTTTTTTCTAATGCTTTTGAAAGTGCAGCCGAACGAAAAGATCCTGCACTTAAATCTGGTGGATAGTAGAAACTGAAAAAAACAATTTTCATATACCAACCAAAGTTCCCCTAGTGTCGATAACCTGCTTCCCAGATAATAAACTTAAATTAATTTCCTTAAAAGGCAAATGATCAACCAACAATAGCAAGACATCTGATAATGCTAACGCTTCTTCTAATTCCACTAATTCAGTAATTTGTGGATTAAACTCAACTGGTAAATCTTTAATATTTGGTTCAACTATATACTGTTTTACAAAACCCATTTCACTTACCTGTTTAGCAATTTCTAATGCAGGACTTTCTCTAAGATCATCAATATCAGGTTTAAATGATAAACCTAAACAAGCAATAGATAACTTAGAAACATCTTTAGATATATTAGAAACTGCTTGTTTAATTTTTTTTATTACAAAATTAGGCTTTTCGTCATTAACCAAACGAGCCAACTTAATGAGTTTTGCTTCATCAGGTGCTGAATTAACAATAAACCATGGGTCAACCGCAACACAGTGCCCTCCTACACCTGGACCCGGTTGCAATATATTAACTCTTGGATGGTGATTAGCAAATTTAATCAGTTCCCAAACATTAAGATTCAACTTGTCACAAATTAATGAGAGTTCATTAGCAAAAGCTATATTTACATCACGGAAAGAATTTTCAACAAGTTTACTTAACTCAGCAGTTCTAGAATCTGTAATTAAACAATCTGCTTTAATAAATATATTATAGAATTCACGAGCTTTTTCTGCACATTTTGTTGTTATACCACCAATAATCCTATCATTTTCTACTAACTCACGAACTACATTCCCTGGTAATACACGTTCTGGACAGTGCGCCAAAGCAACATCAACTTTACTGCTTATACCAAACTCAGGAAAAGAAAGATCAGGACGCTCTTCACTCATCCATTCCATTAACTTTTCAGTTGTTCCAACAGGGGAGGTTGACTCTAAAATGACAAGGTTGTTTTTTTCCAAAACCGGGGTAATGGCCTTGGCAGCAGATTTGATATAAGACAAATCAGGCTCATGATCACCTTGAAAAGGCGTAGGGACGGCAACTATAAAAACATCCGCCTTCTCAGTTTCAGTTGTTGCCCGTAAATTTCCACTTTGAACTGAAGATTGTACCAATATATCTAAATCTGGCTCAACAATATGAATCTTACCCTCATTAATTGTGTTTACAACATTCTGATTAACATCAACACCTACTACCTTAATTCCCTTAGATGCTATCAGAGCAGCAGTTGGCAAGCCAATATATCCTAAACCAATTACAGCAACAATCATTACATTACTCCTCTAACACTTTACAAATTCTTTCACTAGCATGTCCATCTCCATAAGGATTATGAGCTCTTGCCATCTCATTATATTTAACATCATCATTAAGAAGATGATTAACTGCCTCTACGATCTTTTGTTTATCTGAGCCAACTAATTTTACTGTTCCCGCTTCTACGGCCTCGGGTCTCTCAGTTGTATCCCTCATTACAAGGACTGGTTTACCCAGACTTGGCGCCTCCTCCTGAATACCACCACTATCAGTAAGAATCAGATAACAAGCATCCATTAGTTTAATAAAGGAAAGGTAATCCATTGGATCAATAAGATGAATGTTATTTATGTTTGAAATAATTCTTTTAACGGGTTTACGCACATTTGGATTTAAGTGAACAGGATAGATAATTTGAACTTCAGAATTATTTTTAGCAATATCATATAACGCTTGACATATTTCCTCAAATCCTTTTCCAAAATTTTCACGACGATGACCTGTCACTAAAATAATACGAGAATATTTGTTTTCTTCTTCTAAAAACGGTAATTGATTTAATAAATCATCTGGGTAACTCGTTTCTCTTGCCTTATCAATGACTGAAAGTAGTGCATCAATTACAGTGTTACCGGTCACATAAATATTATTATCCAACACCTGTTCTTTTTGTAGATTACTTCGTGCCTTTTCTGTTGGTGCAAAATGAAATTTTGTAAGACGTGTAGTTAGTTGACGGTTAAATTCCTCTGGAAAGGGAGAATTAATATTGTAAGTGCGCAATCCCGCTTCAACATGACCGATAGGTATCTTCATATAAAAAGCGGCGATTGAGGTAGCCATGGTTGTGGTGGTATCACCATGAACTAAAACCAAATCCGGTCTGTTTTTTGAAAGTATTTTCTTCATTCCAATTAATACTTTACCGGTTACGTCAAACAGATCTTGTTCAGGTTGCATAACATTTAGATCATCATCTGGAGTAATTTCAAAAAGATCTAGAACCTGATCTAACATCTCTCTATGCTGTGCTGTAACGCAAACTCGTACATCCATTCTCTTTTTCAATGCCTTTGCTACTGGCGCCATCTTGATTGCCTCAGGTCGAGTACCAAAAACAATTAAAACTTTTTTCTGAATAGATATTGTCACCAAGAAATCCTTGTTGTTGTTTCTATCGGCAGGTAGCCTGTTAATTGAAAATGAAGTTGATTATTTTTAATTGAAAGTCCAAATTCTGGGTAATATGCTGATTTTTCCACTTCTAGAAAACCATCACCTTTAAAATTAACCTCAATTTGCTTCCCCAATACACTCAAAATAACCTTATTTTCATCGACATCCATTACCTCAATCTCGGGATGTAAGGGAAATACCACATCTATCTCATGTCTCCCCTTACCTGTTACCCGATCTTCAATTATTAAAGAGCGATCTGAAAATTGCCATTTTCGGCAATGTGTAGGCTTTCCATAAAGCCGATGATACCCATTATGGCAAGCAGAAAGAGTAATTTTCCCCCTTTGCTCACTGTCTTTACAATTAAAAACCTTAGCTCTTCTAGCTACTCTAAAACTATTCCATACTTCACTGGAATTTTCACCATCAATCACAACTGTAGAATGTGATGCTGTACCTCTCTGATATTGACGTTCTTGACTCTTTCCATAAACAGAAGTACCAGAATTCACAATCACCCTCTTTCCAAAAAGCGAAAGTTCAAAACTCAGAGTATCTGCATGAGCATGTGCAGGCAAATAATCTGGTCCAATCTGAGAGCGATCAATCAATGCAACTAAATTATCCAACTCTACTCGACTATAACCACTTGCTTCAAGCTTAGTTAAATTGTTTTTTCCACTTACATCAACTAGAAATTCAAAAAAGCTCAGCCCTTTTCCATAATCTTGGATTTCTTTAACTGAAGGTGTAACACCTAATGCAGCATCATTAAAAAATGATATCTCACCGTCTGGATGACACATGGCTAGTAACCAGCTAAACATCGGTTTAACTCTCTCTTCTAATCCATCAGGCAATTTTTGATTGTAAGTACGGTGTATATTAACCAGATCTAACAAATCTTCTAGAAATATAACGTGGTACATGGTTGATAACTCAAAATTACTGCCATCCGTTAAAACTTGTTCAGGTAATTCTCTCTCTAATAATTTGCAACCTTTATCGTACCATCGTTTGGCTTCATCACCTTTAAAAAAAAGTCCTGCAAACATTAGTGCCTTGGCATTAGCAAAAATATGATTGCCTAAGAGATGTTTTTCAAGATTTTGAGAGAGAAATCGTGCCTGAATCTCGAGTGAAGACACCCAATAGTCTTCCAATGAATTACCATTCAATGTCCATTTGATCCAGTTGACAATTCTTAAAGAAGAAGGATAAGGCTCCCAACCACAGCCTATACCTGGTTTATTTTCATTTATCCAGCGATTAATTAAAGCATGATGCCAGTCAATGCGCTTATCGGACTCAAAGGCTGTTAAATCATCAAAATAGTGCAAGTTATACAACCAAAGCTTTGTCCACTCACTATTATTCCAATCACTCTTTGTAATACTATGAGTTTCATTCAATAGATTAAAAGTGTTTTCCGCAATCATTCTTTGACTGCGTCTAGCCGATTGAATCCATTCATTCAATAATTCACTTTTTGTATTGCGTTTAGATAAATCAACTTTGACATGCCGAAATTTATATTTTATGCGCCCAACAATCTGAGTAAGACGAAGAAAGCGAAGTGTATTCCAGTACTTAGTGCACTTCTGAAGAAAGCTGAACATTAATAAAGCCTTATGAAGTTTGGCGGAGAGATTCTGCAATCTCAATTGAAACCCGAGAGCTTTCTATCAGTTCATTATAAGGAATTGGTGACGCTCTGCCTTCATGAATTGCGTCTAAAAATGCTTTAACACAGGCTTTTTGCCCTTTATCCTGCTTAAGTAATTTCATATTTCTAAAACCAGGCCAATCATAACCTTCCAACAAGCGATAATTGTCCATTTTCATAACTGCATTCTCACAAAAAACTTCAATACGTTCTTTAGGAAATATAGAACCACCGTTGGCTAAGTAATGAATCGTACCAAACGAACCATCTTCGAATGAAATTGTAATTGAAACTTTATCTTCTCTAATCTCAATTCCCGGAGCTTTTCCAATCATCACAGCTTGAAAATCTACAATAGAGTATCCAACTAGATGACGCATTAAATCAACAAAATGACAACCTTCACCAATAATCCTTCCACCACCTATCAAAGAATCTTGAACCCAATGATCACTAGAAATAGCGCCTGCATTGACAGTTATAATAATAGATTTAGGGGAGCGATGACTATTCAATAATTCCTTCATTTTTACAATGTGAGGTGCAAAACGTCTATTAAATCCAACCATAAGTCTCAAGTTATTAGAGTGATTTGCACTTTGATAAGTCTTGTCGATTAAATCAATTTCTTCAATAGTTAGAGCTAATGGCTTCTCAACAAAAACATTATTTCCATTATTAAGTGCGTCAATCACTTGAGAAGCGTGTGCATTATGTTGAGTAACGATAGCAACTGTATTTATCTTATCGTTCCAAAGGTCTGAAATATCAGTAGATGTAACTAAAAAACCATTTTTATTTCCATGGTGAACCCCGCTAATACCCCCACTTGTTACTAGGGTATCAAGCATAGCACCTGCATCTTTAAAAGCAGGAATAAGCGTTCGAGAAGCATAGTTACCTGCACCAACAAAACCAACGCATGGTTTAGTACTCTCATAAATAATAGAGTCAGACTCATTAAGGATGACTTTTGAAGTTTTGAGTTTGTCCTTGGATAATTTTGGATAGTTAAGAATAATACCTAGCGCAGAGGAATCGTCCAATAAAGTGTACGCTTCAACCGCATCTTCAATATCATAGCGATTAGTAATTAAATGCATTACATCAAGCGTTCCTGAAGACATCATATCCAATACGGCTTCAAAGTTACGCTGCTCTGTCCAACGAACAAAACCAACAGGATAATCATTCCCTTCCTCTTCATAAAATGGATCATAACGGCCAGGCCCGTAGGATGCGGAAACTTGAAATGTTATTTCCTTCTTAAAAAAATCGTCCCGACGAAGATTTAAACCAACTACACCTACTAAAACAATTCGACCACGCTTACGGCACATTTCAGCTGCCTGATGCATTACTTCATCAGATTCTGTTGAAGCGGTAATTAATACACCATCAACACCTCGGCCTCTTGAAAAACTTTGTGAAATTAAAACAGGATCTTCTTTATTTGATAAGTCAACCGTTTCAGCACCATACTGCCTTGCAATTTCACACTTTTTAGAATCTAAATCAACACCAAGCACTCGACAACCATTAGCACGTAACATCTGCACACATAACAAACCAATCATTCCTAGACCAGTAACAACAAAACATTCTCCTAAACTTGGTTGAATCAGTCTGATGCCTTGTAAACCAATTGCACCTATGACTGTAAAAGCAGCAGATTCATCATCAACATTATCTGGAATTTTGGCACAAAGATTTTGAGCAACTCTTACAACCTCTGCATGATTCCCATTAGAAACAACACGTTCGCCAATAGAAAAACCATCAACAGTAGTTTCTAAGACTACTCCAGCATTACAATACCCAAGAGGCAGTGGTTGATCCAGCTTAGAACGCACAGCATCAATTGTTGGAAGTAAACCGTCACTCTTTACCTTGCCTAACACCTTTTTTACCTTATCAGGTTGTTGGCGAGCTTTATCCAACATATTTGCTTTGCTAAAATCAACCAACATTCGCTCTGTTCCAGCCGAAACTAATGTTTTAGAGGAAGCAATAAGTAATGACCCTTTTACAATTTTTGGACAAGGAACATCAACAAGAGTAGTTTTCCCATTAGAAAGATTTTGAAGAATTTGTTTCAAAATTAAAACCTATAGCATTTGTTACAAAAAAATTCTCAATTAATTGTCAATATAAGCACGGCACCATATTTCCACACAAAGTATTGATAATAAAGTATAACTTGCATCAATTTTACCATTGTCATTGTCTGATATAAGTTCCTGTACTGCTTGCACTGAAAATACTCCACGCTTATTCAAACTATCAACTGATAACAAGTCCCCTAACAACTCTCGTAAATCTTCTTTCATCCACCTTCGTAGTGGAACACCAAAACCCGATTTTGGACGGTATATTACACTCTTTGGTAAGTAAGGTTGCATTGCTTTTTTTAATACCCATTTGCCTTCTCTGCCGTATTGTTTATATCTGTTGGGTATACGTGAAGCAAAGTCAACTAAATCTACATCCAAAAAAGGCACTCTAACCTCTACACCAGCTGCCATTGACATTTTATCAGTGTAATTTAAATTATGATCTGCAAGAAAAAAACGTTGCTCTAGAGATAGCATAAGATCTAATTGAGAACTGTTTGAAGAAAGTGGAGCAATAAAATCTTTCATTGGAGAACTGGAATCGCTATTTCCTAGAAGTTCACGAAACTCTTTCGAATAAAGTGATTGTAATAATGAATCACTCGACCATCGAAAATAGTTTATCAATCTTTCATTACTATCAAGTCCTGCTCCATTAAATAATTTTGCTAATCGTCGCTGAAAAGGTTGCTTAGTATTTAGATGATGAGTTGTATTTTCTATTAATGAACGAATTTGATATGGTAACCAATTCCAATAACGTTCTAATTGTATTGCATAATGACGACGATAACCAGTA
Organism: Nitrososphaerales archaeon; assembly: GCA_030745655.1. Classification (GTDB taxonomy): domain Archaea; phylum Thermoproteota; class Nitrososphaeria; order Nitrososphaerales; family JACPRH01; genus JASMAB01. Next base: position 10,020 of record JASLOE010000023.1, read on the forward strand.
AATAAATCATCTCCACCTGTACCAGAAAGTAGCACTTTAATATCGTGCTCTTTTGCTAACTGACTAATATAAAGTACATTTAGAGATGCAGGATCTGCTAAAGGTTCGTCTAGTTGAGTCACCATATATTCCAGATCTTCTGCTATTTTTCTTGAGTCAACAGATACCACTTCTAGTGGAACATTTAAATGCTTAGCAACCTTTCGTGCATAAGGTAAATCATCTACAAAACCAGGGTCTTGCCCACCTTTCGTTTCAATTGAAAAACATCTAATATTTGGATTTAATTCTCTAGCAAATGCAACAACTGCACTTGAATCTAAGCCACCTGAAAGAAATGCGCCTAAAGGAACATCGGAAACCATCTGGCGATGGACAGCCTGTCTTAGATGATCAACAGTACCTGAAATAGCGTCTTTTTTGTTTAGGTTACTCCTTACTCCACGAAACATAGGTAATTGATACCATAGCCATTTTTCTTCTATTTTCCCCTTTTTTACAATTATTGCTTCCCCAGGCAATAGTTTCTGTACTAATTTCAATGGAGTTTCTTTACCTGGACACCATAAAAAAGATAGATATCGGTTAATAGCTTCTGGGTTTAATGATTTATTATGATGAGTCAATTCAAGTAGTGCTTTAATCTCACTTGCAAAGGCAAAAATCCCACCCTCTACAGAATAATATATTGGCTTAACTCCTAACGCATCACGTGCAACAAAGAGTGACTCAGAGTCACTGTCCCAAATAGCAAATGCAAAAATACCATTGAGTTTTGATAACATTACTTTTCCTTCTGAAAGATATAAGTTTAATAAAACTTCAGTGTCTGAATTTCCATGAAAAATACAACCTTCCTCTTCTAACTGAGCACGAAGTTCACGAAAGTTATATATTTCACCATTAAATACAATGACAACTTTTCTATTAGAACTAAACATTGGTTGATGGCCAAGAGTAGATATGTCGAGAATAGAAAGTCTTTGATGCCCTAATCCAATATTTAATGACTTATCTACAAAAACTCCAGAATCATCCGGGCCTCTATGTTTTATAACCGCAGACGCACTTTCAACAAGATCGGTATTGCCACCTAAAGTTCCTACTATTCCGCACATAAAGATTTTTTATAATCTGTTGCAACCTTATTTAAAAAAGAAAAAGTTTCGTTGGCACAAATAGACCAAGAATATTTTTGCACTTCAAGGAAACTTGCATTTGCTTTTTCTAACCTTAATTCAGGATTATTAATCAAACTTTCTAGAGTATTAAAAATTTCACTTGGTTGTTCTGGATCAAAATACAAGCCATTATTTCCTAACACTTCTGGCATTGGTTCTATATTTGAGCATGCGATTGGCAGTCCAGCTGCCATTGTTTCCAATAATATATTTGGCATATTTTCACAACTTGAGGCAAAAATGCCAAGATGAGACTCCTGATAAATATTATGCAAATCTTCATATGGAATATCTCCATGATAATTTACCCAATCATTATTTTGATCTAGTTTATTTATAGTTCTTCTTAAGCGCTTTAATGCTGGTGGATAGGCTGGACCAACTATATTCAATAAAACTGGATAACCCTTATTTCTCAATTGAGATACCGCTTCTACAACACACCATTGATGTTTATACTGATCTACTATTGAAACATAAAGTAACTGAAAAGGCTTGTCTAAAGAATATTTAGAAATATCATACTGTTCTTTTGGTTCCATATGAAAACGTAAATTAAGACCATGTGGAATTACTTCTGAAAAACCAGATAGTTTACCCGTAATTTTTTGAATATGCCCTTTAGCAAATTTAGTCAGAAAAATTAGGCCGTCAGCTCGACGAAAACTCTTTGTTTGTATTAAACGTAATAATAACAATCGAACTGAGATCCATGATAAACCATATCGACGAATTTCAATCAGTTGAAAGGGCAACATATTACGACTCATTGTTACTATAGGTCTAAAATTACTCCAACAACTTCCCCCTGGAACAAAAAGTAAGTTACAACCTTCTGCTATGGCAGCACGTGACAACTTAAACTTTTGCCAATATAAACGATAAATAGAACCTAAGTTTAATTCTTGTGGTGTAATTTTTATTAACCATGTCTGATCTTCCAACAAATCTAGTGTCTTATGACTACCCCAAATGACCACTTTCGCAATATTGTGTAATTCTGGCTTTGTAGCTGACACTAATTCCACTAAATGAGTAATACCACCACCTCTTCGCAAATTGGAAGCATCAATACCAATTGTACAGGACACCCGCTTGTTGTGGCTAGATAACTCGTCTACTATGATATTGCTGCCAATGAAACACCGCCATGGAGGGCATTATGGGTTGCACGGAAGCAACCGCAAAGACGCGCGTATACCGCCCATCAAACCCACACTCCAGTCCGCTCTAT
>JASLOE010000024.1 GCA_030745655.1 Nitrososphaerales archaeon
ATTTCTAATGAGTTTCTTTAAAGATCTTATAAAGAGATATCGGGTATCATGTATTAGAGTCATTGTTTACCTTCGCCTCCTACTAAACATTCCACCTTTAGGATTCTGGACAAGTTCTTCTGTTCGTATTCTTCTTCCAGTATGTTTTAGGAAAATATCGTCAAGAGTTGGAGATGAAAAACTTACTGAATTGAGTTTTATCTTTTGTTTATCAAATGCACGTACAATATCCGGAATTATGAATCCTGCGTTCTTTGCATAAACTGTTAATCCTTCATCAGAGTCAAGGATATTTGTTATTCCTTGAATTTCTCCAAGAATTTTTTTTGCTTTTTCGTTTGTTGCTTCTTTGGATTCGCCATTTTCATATGATAATTTGATAGAATCAGCACCAACTTGCTGTTTAAGCTCTTCAGGTGAACCACTTATCACTATTCTTCCATTATCGATTATTGAGAGCTTCCGGCATAGTCTATCTGCTTCATCCATGTATTGAGTTGTAAGAAACATCGTGATATTTTCTTCTTTATTCAATTTTTCAAGATATTCCCATATCACAGTACGTGATTGTGGATCCAATCCAGTTGTAGGTTCATCAAGAAAGAGTAGTTTAGGTTTATGCACAAGGATTGAAGCAAGATCAAGCCTTTTTTTCATCCCTCCAGAATAATTACGTGCTCGCTTATCCGCAACTTCTTGTAGATCCATAAGTTTCAGAAGTTCATCAACACGAACTCTAAGTACATCACGCTTCATTTGTTGAAAATGACCTTGAAGCATTAAATTCTCACGTCCAGTTAGATCAACGTCTATAACCGTTTCTTGACTCTGAACACCAATAATTTTACGTATCTCTTTCGGTTCCTCATCAACATCAAAACCTGCTATTGTAACCGAACCAGATGTTTTTGCTAGTAACGTGGTTAGAATTTTTATTGTTGTACTCTTTCCAGCACCATTCGGACCTAAGAAACCAAAGAATTCGCCTCTTTGGACATTGAATGAAATATCTTTAACTGCCTTCGTTCCATCACTATAAACTTGAATGAGATTCTTTACTCCAATAATTTCTGGCATTCATTAATCACTTTCTAGATTGGAACACATTAGATTAAAATGAGATATTATAAAACTGCTTAAAATTAGATAATTCATTATTATAGCGAATAATTGGGTATTTTGAAAAACAGGGTGGAGTTTGAAAGTAGAACATTTTTTACATTATATCTAAAGACTTATTTCTACAGTAAAAAATATGGTTCATTTAATGGAGGGATGGCGGAACGGTAACGCGTCCGCCTGCAGAGCGGATATAAGTGGGTTCAACTCCCACTCCCTCCTCCAATTAGGCGCAATTTTAGATATGATTAGTAGTCTTTTTGTCCAGCGTTACTGAATTCCGTAACACTTGCTGTTTTCCGTAACATTACTCATAAATTACCATTCTTCCATTTTACTTTCAATATACAAATACATTATAGCAAATGAGAATCAATTTAATTTTTCGTCATTTAGTTAAAGTATCTAACATCTCATGATATTCTTTTTTAGATATCTCACCCTAATAGGAATTAACACTTTTAGGTAAAATGGCAACTAGTCATTCGTTGAGTTTCAACCGATAGATCTTATTATCAAATGATAAAATGTAAAGCTCACCTTCTTCATCTTCCCCAAAAGATGATATAATCAGGTCTGAGTCAACAAGTATTGTAACATCCACTATCTTTGTCCCATCATAATTGAGAGCCCATATCAAGCCGCTGCAGAAATCACCATATATGTAACTGCCATATAGAAAATTGAAAATGCTACCACGGTAGACATATCCTCCAGTCACCGAACAGCCTTCATCACGATCATATTCAACAATCGGTGCTTCAAACTCTTCACTATCGCAACTAGAAGTTGAGTCCGGATGGCAATGGAACCCTTCAAGCACATTCCACCCATAATTTCCACCTTTCTCAACAATATCTATCTCTTCAAATTTATTTTGTCCTACATCACCAACCCATAATAATCCAGTTTCTTCATCAAAACTGAATCTCCAAGGATTACGTAATCCATACGCCCATATCTCATTTTTTTCATACTTCAAACCCGCAAAAGGATTATCTGGTGGAATACCATATTTCTTCTGTTCAGATGAATCACTCACATCGATTCGCAGAATAGTACCAAGAAGAGTTCTGTTATTTTGTCCATTACCGTAAGGATCTCCTCCATTTCCACCATCACCCAATCCGATGTAAAGATAACCATCAGGACCAAAAGCGATATGACCACCATTATGGTTATCGTACGGTTGATTAATTTGAAGGATAACTAATTCACTTTCAATATCAGCTTTTTGTTGGTCATCAACAGTCACAGAGAATCTGGATATTATAGATCTGGCAGGAGACGAAGCTGTATAATGAACATAAAAGTAGCCGTTACTCTCATAGTGTGGATCAAACGCCAAACCTAATAATCCCTCTTCGTTTTCAGAATCATCAACCCTATCTCTTATGTCAAGAAAAACAATTAACGACTCAACATCATCATTATTTTGAAAGACAATTATTTGTCCCTCCTGAAGAACAAGGAACAAGTAACCTGAACCATCCCCTGCATGTGTCAAGAAAACCATCCTGTTAAACGAAATATTTGGAAAAGCTACTTCTACAGACATCTTATGAATAGGAATCTCTTCCTGTTCATTTCCATCATGAGGTAAATTGGGAAGCTCATCTTCCTGAGATGATTCGGTTGGCAATATGAAGAAGATCACTATTACACTTAGAGAAATCAAAACTACAATAGCTATAATCGGTAAAATATTTGAAATTATTCTATTGAACTGCAACTTGGGATAACAAGCCCATTACCCCAAATATAAAGACATTTTCGTTAGAAGACGCAAAATTGAATTCTAGGTCTGTCACAGATAAACATCGTGAGTTTCTCAATACATTTATACATACTTTCTTTCAATTTACTATGACAAATATGAATGTAAAAGTTATGATTGACGAAAAACCTGTCGAATTAAACTCGTATGTCGAAATGGTATTCTCAAAAGTTATCAACGCTTTGATAAGCACGCTCAGAGGAACTGAAGGATGGAAGAAAGTTCGACTTGACATAGAAAGTTAGAAAATGCGAATCTAGAATTCTGACTTCTGGGTCAAGTATTAGTGGAAAGATTAAGCTAACTTTTTGTAAAAAAACCAACAGTTGTTTCTTTGAAATAACTTGAAAAGAAATCTATATCTCCATAAAAATAATCTTCAAAGATAATTGAAGATTTCTACAAAAACCTTGAATTCCTTAATCTGTAAAGAAAATCTATTGACGGATTCATTTGAGTTGGATTGCGCATTAATCGATTTGCAGTAAGCTCCCCGTAAGTTGAATAATCAGGGATAGATCTATTACGAATATTTTCTAATAGCCCAAAATTATCTGGAAATAGCGGTTTAACTCCAACCATCTCAGTAAGATGGGGAACTAAAGGGGTAATCTTATCTTTCTTTGTTAAAATAGGAAATAATGGATTTGTATCTTCTTTTGTCTTTAGAAACGGGAACATGGACTTATCACTTAAAGTATCATCAGCTTTTACATTCTTTCTATGGAATCTTTTTATCGCTATTTCTAGATCTTTATCCAACTATATCAACCATTCCAGATAAACTACCTATTTAAAACAATAACGGAATATCCAAAAGAAATAACATTGCACTATATTTTATCAGAACTTAAATATCTGACTCTTTTGAGTTAATTAAAAGGAATTTGTTGTTTTTTCACAATAATAGCAAAGCTTAATGGAAGCCATTTACCTATATGAACATAAGTTGAAGCAATATATCAAGAATATTCAACCTTCTTATTTTAACTCTAAAGTTGAAAAAGAGAGAACAATATGAGAACAGATACAATTGTTATGTGTCCAATTTGCAAAAAGATGCTTCCTCACACTATTGCATTAAAAGAACACAAACGTAAAGTACATGCATATTAAATCTTGGAATACCACATAATGGAACCATTGGTTTCATTTGTTCGTAAAAAATCAAGATTAATGTAATTAATTAATATATCAATTAAAAAAATCCATATATGCTATTAATTTATAATTCCAGATATGGCTAACAGGACATTAATAGCAGTGGGAACATTATGCATTATTGCTATTGCTATTTCCAGCGTCAATAGCTATTTGATATTTACTGATTCAGAACAAAATACACAGATAGACCTTGATGAGACCAAAAGAAAAATAGATTCAATTGAATCCTCACTTTCGTCTCTAAGTGAGCAACTCTCCACCGTACTTGATAATAGTGAATCATTAAACACATTGAATCAAACCGTATTATCAGAAATATCTGTCTTGGAAAGTAAGTTTGCATTACAAACAGATGAATTAACCAGAAATCTTACTCAAACAAGAGAATCCCTAAGGCAGATTAGTCTTATCAAAGTTCAAGATGATAATGAAGAAATTCTTTCAACAATTAGCAAACTAAGTTCATCAATAGAAGAGATGATTTCAACTATTGGGGTGATAAATTCAAATCTAGACGCACTTTCAGAAAATGTTCAACTACTTGAAGAAAAAGTTAGTAAAACAATTACACAAACTCCCATAGATGTATTTGAGATTGCTTCTAAGTCTGTAGTTGTTATTAGAACAGATCAAGGTCAAGGATCTGGATTTATGTATAGCATAAATTCGAGTACCACGACAAATCTAATTGTAACAAATTGGCATGTAGTTGAAGACGCATCAGAAATAGAAGTTGAATTTTATGATAAATCAAGAATTAATGCAGTTATCGTCGGAGAAGATGCGTATTCTGATATAGCCGTGATAAGGGTCCCAACTTCACCGTCTGATTCAACACCGTTGAAATTAGGTAACTCTTCAAATCTCTATATCGGACAACAATTAGTTGCAATAGGTAATCCGCTTGGATTAACACAAAGTCTTTCATCTGGATTTGTAAGTCAAGTAAATAGACAAATAGAGCTTGATGAGGTACCAATAATCGTTCCAGTTTTGCAGATTGATTTAACGATAGCACCAGGGAGTTCTGGAGGTCCACTTTTTGACCTATCAGCAAATGTTGTCGGTATAACAAATGCTGGAACGACAAATGCTGGAAAAGATGTAGGTTTCAATTTTGCTGTCCCTTCAAATATAGTTAATCGGGTAGTACCAGCTCTGATACAACAGGGAAAGTACATCCACCCCTTATTTGGTTTCTACGCGATTCCATTAACTCCAGAAGATATTCAATCAAGAAACGTACTAAATGTAGACACTACTCAAACCGGATTAATGGTGATCGAGATTACGCCTGGGTTTCCAGCAGAAAACGTTGGACTAACTGCAGGAATAGATACAGAAGACCAAGAAGGTAACGAGGGATATATTGCAATAGACATAATTATGGAAATAGATGGTATTCAAGTCATCGACTGGTCCGACTGGTCAACATATGTTGCAGAATTTGTATCACCTGGCCAAACTGTTACATTTACAATATGGAGATCTGGTGAAATAATACTGCTAGATGTTACTGCTACAAATAGAGAAGAATTCAGATGATAAACAAATATTAAAATAGTATAACAAACCAAATTATATTATATTGAGCGCAAAAATTGGTAAACCCGCACCGCCATTCGATATGGCAACATATTTTCCAGTTAAAGATGAAGATAAGAATGTCCAACTCGAGGACTATAAAGGAAAATGGCTTATTCTGTACTTCTATCCGGCTGACTTTACTTTTGTTTGTCCAACGGAATTAAAGGAATTAGGAGAGCAATACAGTACAATACAGGAACTGGGAGGAGAAGTTCTAGCAGTAAGTACTGATACAGTTTTTACTCATAGAGCTTGGTTAGAAACTGAGAAGCTCCTAAAGGATGTGAAATATCCCTTAGCTGCAGATCATACTGGTAATGTTTCGATTGACTATGGAGTAGATGATGAAGATAGTAATCTTTCTCAAAGAGGTGCATTCATCATTGATCCGGATGGGATCCTAAAAATAATTTATACAGTAGATACCCCTATCGGAAGAAATTCAAATGAAATTGTAAGGCTTCTTAGAGCACTCAAATTCGTTAGAGAAAATCCAGAAAGGGCATGCCCAGCAAGTTGGAATGAAGGAGCACCGACATTAGAACCCTCAATAAAGATGGTGGGTCATGTCTATGAAGCACTTGAAGGAAAGTAATAATGCAATAGATTTTATTCCCTGCTAACAAAAAAACACAAATCCATTAACCCTGAGCTGAAGACATATCTCAGCGAGAGCAATGCTTAAGGAACACATGAAACAGTTTCAAATAAGATAAGTGGTCCAATCATTGCATATAGAACCTCCGAAATGGACATTCATTTTCATTGCTTTATCAGTGGCAGGTTTCTTGTTTCAGATGACCACTAATTTCTGGGGGTATTTTGCGTTTTTTCCGGCTTTTGCTTTCGAATCACCCTGGATGTTTGTCACTTCCATCTTTCTTCACGCGGATATAGAACACCTTTTCTTCAATATGTTAATTCTATTCTTTTTAGGCATTAACCTTGAGAGAAGTATTGGTAAGAAAGCATTTATGACCCTTTTCTTCGTTTCAGGAATAGTTGGTAATCTAGGATATCTAATTACTGCAAGTAACCCATTTACACCAGCAATAGGTGCATCTGGCGCAATATACGGGATAATTGGAGCTCTTGCAACCCTTGCTCCCATGATGATGGTGTTCATTGGAATGATACCAATGCCCATGATACTTGTTGCAGTATTTTGGGGATTCATGGATTTTGCCGGTCTCTTCGCACCATCAGGTATTGCACATGGAGCACATTTGGGAGGAATGTTTGTTGGAATCACCTTTGGACTCTACGTTAGATGGAAGATCCATCTAAGAGTTAACAGATATTAAAGATAATCAAAAATTTCATTTAACGATAATTACATAATAAAGATTCATAAGACTCTATTTATAATATCAAAATTAAGGTGAAATCTCTCGGTACCTCCAATTTTAGACAATGTTGATAAAACAATTCTAAATTCGTTTCAGAGGAATGGAAGAATTTCTTATTCCGAGATTGCAAAAAAAGCTGATGTATCTGAAGGAACAATAAGGTATCGTATAAAACGCTTACAAAAAAAAGGAGTAATTAGAGCTTTTACAGCCATATTAAACCCAACATTGATAGGGTTTTCAGTAAGTGGAGCTATTCTAATGAAGTTAAAGCCTACTCACATCAAAACAATAACCGAGAAATTAATAGCCCTACCAGAGACAAGTTACATTTACCGTAGTACAGGTGAATACGATATCGTCACCGTTGTTTATGCACATGACATCAATCACTTTAACGAACTTGTAAAAGAAGTAAAGATGATTAACGGTGTAAAAGATGCCCGAATTTCAGTCACAACAGAATTGATAAAAGCTAATCCAACATTTATACTATAAGTCCCTAAAAAAATGAAAATTGGTTGGAAGAATAGAGAAAACAAAGTACTGTATCTAGATAGACAAAGCTTATTGATAAATATCAAAATGGATAGAATAATTAATGATTAAGAAAAATAAAGAAACCCATGCATCTAAAAAAATGTATAATCGTGCTAGACAGACAATACCAGGAGGAGTTAATAGCCCAGTAAGATATTATGCTCCATTTCCATTCTTCACTGCAAAGGCTAATGGTTCTAAGATAGTTGATATTGACGGGAATTCGTATATTGATTATTGTATGTCATATGGCCCTTTAATTCTAGGACATGGAAACTCTAGAGTCATAGAGGCAGTAAAAAAGCAAATTTCAAACGGGTCCATATTCGGCACTCCAACTGAAATAGAGATAGAATTTGCAGAGATAATCACTAAATCTGTTCCTTGTATCGATATGGTTAGAGTGACGAATAGTGGAACTGAAGCAACCATGCATGCTATACGATTAGCACGAGGATTCACTGAACGTAATCAGATTGTTAAGTTTGAAGGATGTTATCATGGGGCACATGATTATGTTCTAGTTAAAGCGGGTTCAGGAGCCTCAACTTTTGGAGATCCGGATTCACTTGGGATACCACCTGATACGATAAAGAATACGATTTTGTTACCTTTCAATAATATAGATGCTTTCGAAAAAACTATTGAAAAGAATGGTGATAAAATAGCAGCTGTGATATTAGAACCAGTAATAGGAAATGCTGGAGTAATCCTACCGAAGAATGGTTTCCTTCAGGCAATAAGAAAAGCTACTGCTGAGAAAGGGATATTACTAATATTTGATGAAGTAATTACAGGTTTCAGATTAGGTCTAGGTGGAGCACAAGAATACTACAATGTGAAACCAGATATAGTAACATTGGGAAAGATAATTGGTGGAGGATTTCCAATAGGTGCATTTGGTGGAACTAAGAAAATTATGTCTCTCAATTCACCAATTGGAGATGTTTATCAAGCAGGAACCTTCAGTGGAAATCCAATATCGATCACTGCTGGATTGACTGTTCTAAGACAACTAACTGATGGAAGAAAGAAAATGTATGACGTATTAAGAAAAACTGGAGAAAAAATGATGAACGGTCTGAGAGAACAAGCTGAAGATGCTAAAGTTCATGCACAAGTTAATGGACTATCTTCTATGTTTCAGATATTTTTAACAGATAATCCAGTCAACAACTATAAGGATGCTAAATCTTCAGACTGTAATAAATTTCAACGGTATCATAAAATCCTTCTGGATAGAGGAATATTTGTACCTCCATCGCAATTTGAAACATGTTTTCTTTCAACGGCGCATACAAATGAAGACATTGAAAAAACAATTGAAGTAATAGGTTCTGCACTAAAGGAAATTACGAGGGATTAACGTGAGGCTCGTTGCTGGAACAAGGGGAAGTAAGCTAGCACTTATTCAAGCAGACGAAATTATTCAAAACTTAATGCAAATGATAGAAGGCATAGAAGTGTTTAGAGTAATCATAAAAACTTCTGGTGATAAAATGAATGAGCAATCTATACCTTCAATAAGCGACGTAGGTGCTTTTGAAAAAGAAATCAATAACGCAGTAGATAACGATGAAGTGGATTTCGCGGTTCACAGTATGAAAGACCTTCCTATCGATTACAATGATAATTTAATGATCGCTGCAGTTTCAAATAGAGAATCACCATATGATGCGCTAGTATCTAATTCAGGTTGCAATATCACAGAAATTCCTAGTGGAGCAATTGTTGGAATAGGAAGTCCCAGGAGAGAAGCTCAGTTACGATATTTAAGACCTGATTTGAACATTAAACCAATAAAGGGAAACATAGATACGAGAATAAGGAAACTTGAAGAAGGATTTTTTGATGCAGTTATTATTGCTGAAGCTGGATTAAATAGACTAAATATAAAAAATAAAACAAAACGACTACCACCAAAAGATTTTCCAGCTGCACCAGGACAAGGCGCAATTGCGATTACGATTAAAAGAGATAGAGAAGACCTGAGAAAAATATTCAATCAAATTAACAATTCAAAGAGCAATGCAGAAATAACGGCTGAGAGAACATTTCTATCTCAAATTGGAAGAGGATGCAAAGTCCCAATAGGGGCATTAGCAGTATCAAAGAGAGATAAGATAAGTATGTACGCTATGCTTTTTTCATCTGATGGGAAACATAGAGTTCAGTCCACCTTTCATGGTAGAATAAATAATCCTGAAGAAGTGGGAAAGAAAGCAGCTAAAGAGCTTACCAAGGAATCCGAAAAAGTTACGAATATGGTGAAACATATCGAGTAAAGGGATAGTCTTTCTTGTTGGAGCAGGACCTGGTGATCCAAATCTAATTACGGTTAAAGCTTTTATGATTCTAAAAAAAGCTGATGTTATAGTTTATGATCGTCTTGTTTCCAAGGAACTTCTTAAAACACTTCCAAGTAGAACAGAGAAAATATATGTAGGAAAACATTCAAGCAATCATCCAATTCCACAATCACAAATAGTTGAGATGTTAGTAAGAAACGCAAAACAAGGCAAGAAAGTTGTTAGATTAAAAGGTGGAGATCCTTTCCTATTTGGAAGAGGAGGAGAAGAAGCAGAATATCTTAAGAAAGAAGGAATAAAGTTTGAAGTTATTCCAGGTATACCTTCTGCTTTAGCTGCACCAGCCTATTTTGGAATACCAGTTACCCACAGATTTCATGCATCCTCAGTAGCTATTGTAACTGGTCATGAAGATCCAGATAAGAAACATTCAAGAATAAATTGGGAGAAATTAGCAACTGTTACCGACACAATTGTTGTGTTGATGGGCATAAAAAGACTAAATGAGATTACTGATTCATTGATAAAAGGTGGGCTTGATCAAAAGACACCTGCAGCTATTATAGAATGGGGAACTACAAAACAACAGAGAATAACTGAAGGATTACTCAACAACTTGCACAAAAAAGCTTCTTCCGCAGGAGTAAAACCTCCAGCAGTAATTGTAATAGGTGAAGTTGTTAAGCTACGCGAAAAGTTGTCATGGTTTAGTGACATAGATACATGACATTAAAGGGAAAACGTGTTGTCATAACAAGACCGAAACAGCAAACCGACAGGTTATCCGAGATGATTATCCAACTTGGAGGGATACCGCATAACATTCCAACTGTTGAAATAGATTCCGTTCCAATTAATGACAAAGTTATGGAACCGATTCATCGCATAGCTGCTGGTCAAGCGGATATTATTATCTTTATGAGTCAGAATGCTTTTCTAAGTTTCACATCAATTTCTGAAAAAATAGGCCTAAAAAAAGAGATACAGAATGCCATCTCAAAGATGCAGGTTTTCTCAATAGGTAGCAAAACTAGATCGCTGATCATATCCAAAGGTATTAATGTAGAGGGTACACCGAAAGATTATAGCTCACAAGGTTTAGCAGATGCGCTCTTAAAACATGACCAGCATGATAAGATTATTGCTATACCGAGAACAACTAATCCTACTGATTATCTTATCAAACAGATTAAGGGAGATTATTCAGAGATAATTCAATTCCCAGTATATGAAACAAAACTTCCAAAAGATACAACTGATGTTTTACAATTGATCTATGACATAACAAAAAGTAGAGTAGATATCATTACTTTTACTTCTTCAGTTGCAGTTCAAAATCTCTTTAAGATTGCCGAAAAGAATCGGATTACAGAAAAGCTAAAAAAATCACTTAATGATGGAGTAGTTGTAGTGTCAATAGGTTCAGTTACAAAAAAAACTCTGGAAAATTTTGAGATAGATGTACAAGTTACTCCGAGTAAATATACATTAGAAGAAATGATGAAATCTCTAAACAGATTCATTGAAAATGATAATGAATAGCATTGATTAGTCAGCGATAAATCTATTTATCACATGGTAATATCTAGAACCCAAGCATCTTCTTTAGATTTTTTATTCGATTACGTTCCTTTATAAAAACACCAGGTATAATGAAAGATAGATGAATCAATAAGAAAACAGAAACCTCAGGATTATTCCCTATAGCAATTAGAATAAAATAAGGCAGCCAAGCTGATGCACCTATTAATATCATTCCCTTGGCAAGACGATCTAGGATAGTGGACAATAAAAAGAAAACAAATTTGTCTTATGTATAACTTTATTCGTGTACCATAAAGTCAATTTTCAAAGTATTATGATTGATAGATACTCTAATTCCATATCTGGACTAAAAGATTTTTTTCAGTAATCTGACTTTGTATTTAGATTGATGAAGAAAGAAAAATAATATTGCAAAAAAATGGGAAGGTCCCAGTGGTTTACTGGGAAGAGTATACTACTCTTTCTTCTTCCGGTTCGGTGAAACTTTCGTGCGTCTCAGTGTTCTCGTCTGTAGGTGTTTCTTCAGTTTGTTCTGTGAGATCTTCATCAAATGAGACTGAATCTTTAATTTCTATATTATCTGCATCTTCTGTGTCAGAAACTGTCTCTGTGTTGTCTATGGATTCTGTTTCAGTTACTTGAATTTCTTCGGTAACTTCAGTTATTTCTTCAGGGGTATCAAAACTACGTGATTCCTGTTCAACTTCTGGTTCTTCTGTTGTTATGTTATCAGAAACTTCAGTTATTTCTTCAGGGGTATCAAAACTACGTGATTCCTGTTCAACTTCTGGTTCTTCTGTTGTTATGTTATCAGAAACTTCAGTTATTTCTTCAGGGGTATCAAAACTACATGATTCCTGTTCAACTTCTGGTTCTTCTGTTGTTATGTTAT
>JASLOE010000025.1 GCA_030745655.1 Nitrososphaerales archaeon
TCTTTGTTTGTTAGCTCAGTATATGCTATTGCCACTGTTATCTTGACCTATTTTTTTCAGGTTCGACAACTTCACGTTCGGTACCGTCTTCATTGTAGTATATCCATTCACCAACGCGCCATATACCCTTTAGTTTACCTTCGTACTTCTTGTTTCCATTCTTATACCACTCGATGAATGATCCATTAGGTATTCCATTCTTGTAAGTTGCCTCCCATTTCTTCTTGCCATTATTGTGCCAATAATGCCAAACACCATTCATCTTATCATTTTTGTAAGGTATCTCACTCTGTTTTTTACCATTCTCATACCATCTTTTCTCAATTTCAATTTTTTTGCCCTCATCATAGGTCTCTTCACAATATTTTTGACCATTCTGATACAGTTGAATCCATGTCCCATGTTTCAGTCCATTTTTATAATCCCCTTCAGTTTTTATATAATCTAAAAAACTAGAGTCCGCTTCTGATTCAAAAAGATCGGACTGTAATACATTCATTGTATGAGATTTGGGTTTAATAATCTGCCAAGACCTTGCAGCAACATCAGAATAATCAAGATTTGTTTCGGATTGGAATTCCTCAGCGTTTTGAGGAGATAGAATGTATAAGCTTTTTTTTAATCCGTTTGCGACCTTTTGAAGTGCTTGTCTGTCTCCTGTCACTTCAGTCTTGGTAATAACAACTTTATCCTTTTTTTTCCCCAATTTTTCCATGCTGTAAACATGCTGGGAATCCCAATTATCTAAACGAGGAGTCCCCAAATCCAAATCTCCACTCCAGACATCTTCTAAGCCTTCAACAAAGATTACGGCGTTGAAACATATGTTGTCCTGATCTTGATATAATTCCCTGTAAAGTGGTTCACTGAAACAAAGTGACCGGTTGATGGATAAACCCACGTTTACAAATGTCTCAAGGAGTTTTTGCTTAGATTCCATATATTGACCGAAAGGAGCTAATTACTTCAATGTAAATTATGTTGCAACTACTTCCAAGGGGTATCACACCCCAACCTATCTCTTGAGATGTCAGTCAAAGTTTATACAGTAAAAAACTTCTCACATACCCATGAGCGACAAGGATTTAGGAAACTTGTTGAAGCTCTAGAGGAGAAGTTTCAAAAAGAACTAATCTATGTCTTGGCTAATCCTACTCTTCCAGATGTTGAGTATCACTACCCTGCCGGAGATAAGACTAGATCATTTAAGGGTGTTAATCCTGATGTGATATTATTCAAAGAAGATTCCATTATTGTTGTAGAGATGAAGTCTCACTCTGGTCTAATAAAATTTCCTACGGAAATAGAAAATATCTGGGGCGAATGGTATTGTCAACAGAATGGGAAAATGGGTCAACTTAATGAAGGTCATTCATCCCCGCTGTCCCAAGTAAATAGCAATAAGAAAGCACTGACAGCCTTTCTTCAGGAATATGAGGGGAAATTCGCTAAAGGAAAAACTGTTGGGTCTGTGTGGTATAAAGCTTCCGGAATAATTCTTTTTACTGGCAAAGAGGCTTCCTTTGAGGAGGTTCATCCTTTTAAGAAAGACACCTTCGTTACCACCCTGAATTCTGAGGATTCCCAATTTGATTTTGCTTCGGTTGTTCAAGACATAACCACTCCCGAAAAAAAATACGGTACTGATAACACACCCGAAATATTCATGACACCAGAGTCGATTGAGGGAATAATGGATATTTTGTCGGGAAAAGAAGAAACAGAAATAGAAGATAAGGATGAAGACCAATTCCAAACAGGACATGGTTATGGGATGGCTACAATTATTGCCTATTCAGGAAGTATGGTTATTCCTCCAGCACCTGAAGAGATAACTATTGTACCACCAGAAGGAATAGAAAAAGAGTCATTACAACACAAAATAGCAAAATACTATGCTAGATGCCTTGAGGAAGAAGCAAAGAATAGTAGCCGACTAAACATGCAAAAACCGCAGTCCTTTTATACCTTAAAAAATATTCCTGAGCCAATATTCCATGGCAATGGAAGATTTCATATAGATAGTATAGACAGCATTCCAAAAACATTTCTAGCCGGTAATGCTAGGCTGGTTTACGGTTATTATTTTGTAATTGAAGAAAGGATTTTTCGTGAGAAACCCTATTTTAATGGGCACCCCATTTTTATCAATGATGTGAGAATTGACTTGGTTCAGGATTCAGCTAATATCAGTTCAATAGTGAACAATGAACTCTCAGTAAATATTGATGCACTCCGGAAACTGACTGTATTCCGGGACTCACCTCAAATTGAGTTAGATGAATTACTAGATCAAATAAGGGAATTAGAGCCAGCTGAAGGAATGAACCTTATACTTGAAAAAATTGGCCAGAAAACATTTGATCAAGCTCCAATCTTACAAGAATATGATTCTCAAAACGTTACTAAGGGCCTACTTCCAATAGCAATTGTATTTGAGTCAACCGGGGGATTTTACCAGAATACAATCAGAGAACTGAATGCAATAGCTGATAAATGGAAAAAAGATGAAGAACAAGGTGTAACGCCCAACGATCTTGCCTGGAAATTAATTCAAGGTATTGAGAATGATGAGATTGATCAATCATTCACTTTAGCACCTACTTCGGTTATAGAGTCAAATTATGAACAGTCCAAAGCAACAGCTCTTTGTTTAAACGGAAAGAATCTTCTTCAAGTAATATCAGGTCCTCCAGGCACGGGAAAGTCTCAATTAATTCAGAACATTGTTGCTAATGCTTCATATTCCAAAAAGAATACCCTATTTGCTAGTCGAAACAATAAAGCTGTTGATGTCGTTGTTGACCGGTTAAATGATATTATTCTTCAATTGCCTTTTGTACTCCGCAGTGGAAATAGAGATCAAAACTCAAAAATGGTTGAAAAACTCACCAGCTATAAACATACAGCACCTAATCAAAGTATTAATGCTCAAGTAGCTAATGCACGTCTTGAATTGAATAAGAAACACTCAAGCCTCACTGGGCTCAAAAAAACTTATGATAAATACAATACAGCTTTAAACCGAATGACAGAAATTGATAATGAATTTGATGAACTAAGAATACAGTATGAAGATTTATTCTCCATCACCAATTGGTATGAAAAACAGGAAGGTGATCAAGGCTATGACTTGTGGGAACAGCTGTATATAGAATATGAGAGAGCAGCCTCTACTGGAAATAAATTTTTAAAAAGAGTTGTCTATGCAATAAATGAAAAAATATCTCTAACCGATGTTTTTTCAAAAAAACAATTCCAAAAAACTATCAAAGACTCATTTCTCCAAAGACTAAAATCATTTTTACCTGAAGATCTTATTGAAACAATTGGTGACAAGGATATTGAAGAGGCAAGCAATCAAATGTTACCGGTCCTTGGAAAACTTATAACCTTAAATAATGAGCTTGTTAAGTGCCTAGAGATAGACGCTAATACTAATGAAGATGATCTACTGAAATCCTGGGAGGAGCTTGAAACTGAAAGAATTGAAAACTCTAGATTAATACTAAAGTATGAATGGGCAAAAAAAATGTCAGACAAGACTATTCAGTCGGCAAAAAATCTTTTAGATAACAAGGTGGTAGATACTACTCTATTCAACCAAACTTTTTCTGGATTCTCATGTTTTGCTTCCACAACTTTGTCAATAAGTAGAAATATACCCCTGGCTTCTCAAATATTTGAACTGGCGGTTATTGATGAAGCCTCTCAAGCTGATTTTGCCAGTTCACTGCCTATCCTATATCGTGCTAAGAGGGCTGTAATTATTGGAGATGAAATGCAGCTGAGACCTGTAATTACTTTGAGCTTAGATAAAGATAGAGAAATAGCTGAAGCTTATGGCTTATCAGAACAGAATTATCTAAATATGGGTTACTCACATAGTCCAGTACTTGATTTCGCATATGATCGTTTCACTAGAGCTGGTGGCAGTAGGATTCTCTTAAGAAATCACTATAGATGTGACCCAGATATAATTGAATACAGTAACCAAAGATTCTATGATGGTCTTTTAAGAATACGGACCACGAAAAAGGTTGGTCAGACCTCAATTGAATGGTTTAATGTTGAAGGTCAAGTTCAACCAAGATGGAAAAATCAGGATGAGATAAAGGAAATCAATCAAATTGTACAAGGACTAACAAGTTCAGGATTTAACTATAATACTATAGGCATCGTCACTCCTTTCAGACAGCAAGCAAATGGTATAATTGAATCACTTGCTGATAATAGTGTAATTATTCAGGGCAATGAAAAAATAGCAGTATCAACTGCTCATGGGTTTCAAGGGGACGAAAGAGAAATAATGATTTTATCTCTAGTAGTTGGTGAGGAAATGCCAACTGGAACAGTTCTATGGATCCACAACCAAAACAATGACTCAAAAAACCTGCTTAATGTTGCCCTGACGAGGGCTAAAAGAAAGTTATATATTGTCGGGAATAAGGACTTTTGCTCTAGACAGGAAGGACTTTTGGGAGCGCTGGTTACTTATGTAGATGAGCTTGACTAATTCTAATCAGCCCAACTATTTATTCTAGCAAACAACTCACTTAATAAAATGAGTAATTAATGTATTCCAATTATTCTATTTCTTTTATTTACTGTTAGTTACGTCACTTTCTATTCTTTTTATTTCAGATTCCACTATGGCAAGTTCGTGTTCCAACATTCCCATTATTTTTTGTCTGTCGGAAGCAAAACCATGGATTCTATGTTTATTATCTCTATAGCCTTCGTGATGTATTCTTCTTTTAAAATAACTTTCTAAGAATTTCCAATCGTCTAATTTAAGAGGGGGGCCATACTGTTTATTTACTCTGTCCATACATTAAACTCCTTTGATTATAATTTAAGAGTTTAATGTACTCTATCCCAATTTGATGGGGTGGTTGTTCCTTTATTATTACGCATTTTTGAAGAAAAATGACAGGTTTTCCCTCTAAAACTTGTCACAGGCGTTTAATCAATTATCATGAGATAATACCTTAACTGATATAATTATAATATTAATTCTAATATTATAAATAATAATAGGGTTGATTATACTTCCAAGTAGCTTTAAGCTTGCGGCATCATGGAAGAGATAAAGAAAATATTTAATGCCAACAAGGTGACGGAAAAACCTCCTTTCAACACACTATCTTCCGTCACTTTTTTATCCGAGCGGGTGGGCCTTGTTTTAACACCTCCTTATATTACTTGCCAAGGCCTACTCGCAAAGACTTTCAGAAACTTAGCAGAAAGAATGAAGCATAAGAGCCAGTTCCCCATGCTACTGAACCAAACACAAACTAAATAAGGAAGAATAAAGATGAAACATGTAGGCGAAAAAATAAACAGACTTAGAATAGACAAAGGATATTCTCAAGAGAGTATCTACGCCAATCAATCACTAATTAGTCAGATTGAATCAGGCAAAATCCGTAATCCCAAAGAATCAATACTTAGAGAAATTGCCGAAGGTCTGGACGTCACTTTTGAAGATCTAATAGAAGATACAGACTGGGAAAGTAAAGAAGCTCAAAAGGGCACTATTGCCTATGCCATTGACCCAACTCAGGTAAAAGTCACAATGGACGAAAAGGGTAACTGGGATTACTCTTTCCTTCACTATCCTCTAAATACTGCAGAGGGACAAGAGAACCGATACTCGCCAATAAGTGGAGAGCCCTTAATAACAAAATGCTCTTCTTGTGACCGCTCCATTCAAAGCCTCGATTGCAACTACTGTATGACCTGCGGAACAAGACTAATGCCAGATTATGCGTATGCGCAGAAAAAAGAGTATCTAATTAATCAATACATGGCTGAGGATATTTCGAAGCCAGATGCCAGGGAATATGTTATTTCACAGCTGGAAAATTGTGCGGGAGATTGGCATCACCAAAAGTCCGGTAAAGACGATGAACTTCAAATCTGGCTCGATATCAATATTCAGATTGCCGAAGGGCTGATCAAACGCTTAAAAGCGCTACGAGAAGACCATGAAGAAGAATTTGGGCTTGAAGAAATTCAAATTGAAACATACAAAAAGTGTGCTCAATTGTTTTCCGAAGTCGGTGAAAGCTTAATAACTGACCTAAACTTCCCGGTTGCAGAACTCCTTGGGGGTACTTATGAAAAAACAAAGGACAAACGCGATTATCTAATGAAAACCTTAACAACTCTTGGCTCTACCCTTTCTGGGATGGGTGATGCAACGCCAACTGAGTTGATGGAAGGGATTGCGGAGCTTGGTGGCGATACATCACCCTTAAAGGATATTCTTGAAAAGGTGTCTGAGAAACAACAGTCTTCAGTTCAAACTGAGGAAACAAAGAGTTCGGTGGCTGATGAAAGTGTATCTCACCAACCATCGACAGAAGAAGAAGCTTCCAAAGAGGAAGTTTCAGATAATGACATAAACAAAGAAAAAGGAAATAAAACAGATGAAACAGAATAAGTACACATCGAAGTGGAAGAAAGTAGCATCTCTTGGCTTCGATACATCCAATAAACACGGAATGCGTGACCATTACTCATATCGAACCGATGCATCAGGATGCGCCAGAGGTTACGATTATGGTAGAGTGGTCAGCGTTTCGATTAATCAATCGATAGGAGAAAAATCATGAGTTACAAATACGGAAAAAACTGGTCCAGCGGTGGTGGCAGTTACTACAACGGCCGCAGCCAACGGATTAGCAGACCTAGAGGTTATTACCGTGCTGTAGGTAGTAACAAGTATGGATACAACTCATCGTACCGGAATGGCTACGGTCAGAGGATTAGAAACCCTCGTGCCTATTACAGAGCTGTAAGTGAAAACCGGTACGGTTATAGTGATTAACTAACAACAAAAGGAGAAATCCAATGTTAACAAATGGTAATGGTGAAACCATCTATAATCCCGATGCCTACTTCAAGGCTGTTGCGGAAGATAGATACGGTTACTCATCGTACAATAACGGTTTCAAAGACGGCTTCGATTATGGCTACACTGAAGGATATTCAGATGGCTACAGTGATGCCGTTGATGATTACGGTTGTTGGGACGGTGGTGATTCTGACTGGTAGTCAGTAACCACCTATAAAGAGTAATGCCTCTAGGGTATACACTAGAGGCGAACTCTTAATAGGTCTAGCCGAGTACTATCACTTCAGCTTTTAGAAGAATATATACGGAATTCCCTTTACTTCACTCAAGTAACAATTACATTTATCTTTACACTTGCTGAAACCTGATTTGGGTAGCCCTACCTTTTCCCAATGTTCCATAGGTTCTATCTTATCTCTCCTGTCGAAACAATCCTGACAAACACCGCCCTCGCAAAATCCTAAAACCCATTTGTATTGTCCTTCTTTATCTTCTGATATGACGAATTGCTTTTTCATTTATTTTTGAAAAAAATTAGGTGTCAGTCCCCATTGAGTTTAGAACGTTATTAGCAATTTCAGAGACAATAGGAGAAGGATCATTTTTCGCTCTCTCAAGAAGTGGTTTCGCTTTATCCAGACTGCAATGACTCAATCCCATGACGGCCTTACTCCGAATTAATTCTATTGGTGCCGATAATGGTCCGGACAACTCAGTTTCTTGATCGCCTGAGGCATCGAGCTCGACATCATCATCTGACAGACCCATTCGCAGTGCTGTCTCCAGTTCGTCCAAGGCACGGTCTCCCTCGATTGACGCAAGAGCTTCGACCGCTAAAGCTACCGTCTGTACTCGGTGGCGGCCCACCCTGTTATCTCCAACTGGGGTTTCCATTGGATTAAATTTGATGATCCTTCGCAAGTGAGGCACGGCACGTTCTTCACGAAACTCCATAAGCTGTTTTATTATCTCTTCGTCCAATTGCGTCGGGGAAGGGAACGGGGCGCTTGGTGTTTCCTTCATATTCGCGATCAGTTCAAGTAGGCCTGCACGAATCTTTTCCGTATCTGGAGACAACTCCCAGACTGCACGACGATTTTCTTCCTCATCGTAGACGTAAACAGGACCGATCGGAGTATCTATATGGTCAGGGTTATGGTGCCAATGATTTGCGCAGTAAGTCCAATAAGGATTCTCAATCTCTAAATCTCTGATCGTACAATTGTACACTTTCCGCTCTGGGAATAGTGGATTTTCCGGCTCATCCGTCGAGCTTTTCGGTGCTAAGAAGCTTTTCTTAAAAATACATTCACCGCAGTTATCTGGCCCGCCATTAGGCATATAATGTCACTCTTTGAATGAAACTAAAACAAAAAGAGGAAAATTAAGATTTATACTAGCTAATCTCTGGTCTTGTTTATACATCCTCTTACCAACATTTATTTTATCATATAAAAGATAGTGTGTTCTAAGTAGCCAAATTAAATAATTTTTCTAAATGTCAGATTCATTCTTCTTTCCGTGATTTTTTTTCTTTTTGGTATGCTATGTGACCAAAAATGTTGGGTTGAACCCAACATAAGAAGATAAGAACCATTATTTAATCTAATCTTTATTTGCTCCAATGCTTTATTAGTTTTATGCCTTAAATAAAAATCTCTTGAAACACCAAAAGAAATAGATCCAATAACAGGATTTTTTCCCAGTTCCTCAGTCACTTTCCTCTAAAACCTGCCTTTGAACTTGTCTGCTGGATATTTTACTTTATTTTTCTCCATCTTATCAGTAACAGCCTTAGCAACATCGATCCCATACCTATTGGCAAACGCAATGGCGTAAATCATGATATCTGCCAATTCATCGGTGGCATCCTCCAATAGCTTGCCTTTCATCTCTTCTTGAGCTTCTTCAACTGTCTTCCATTTAAACAAATCCATCAATTCTGAAGCTTCTACAGCCAATGCCATAGACAGGTTCTTGGGGCTGTGGAATTGTGCCCAGTCTCTCTCTTCGACAAAGTCCTTTACTACAGTTTTAAGGTCTTGAACCGTGGTCGTATCATCCATACTGCTCTCCAGTGATGGTCGTTAATGCACATTTAGAAAACTGAAAAACCCTCTCGCAAAAAGAATCTAAGTTGTTAGGGCCGAATATCAAAAAGAGTGTCTCAATTATGTCTTATTTCAAAAAAACCATTTGTTAATGGATGATTAACTGCTTATATTTTGTTAATGGATAGTTAACTTATTGCAAACAATTCAATAAAAAAAGGAACAATAATGAGCAAAAAAACACTGGGGCAACTTATCAAAAAGCTTCGCAAACAAAAAAAATTGAGCCTGCGCAAGTTAGCCGATAAAACGGATGTATCATGGGTAATCATCACACACGTTGAAAATGGAAAAGTCTCCACTTCAAAAAAAGTATTAAAACAAATTGCCGAAGCGCTTGATTACGATGTTGATAAACTCTTGGCCGCCGGGGATGCAGTGGGTGATGACATTGAGAAGATTATAACAAAGACCCCCACCGCCGTTCCAGAGTTTCTTAGAACTGCAAAAAATCTCACTGAAGATGATTGGCGCTCCCTTACCGAACAGGTAAAAAACATGAATAAAAAGAAGAAATAGATAGGATTTAGATGATGGAAAACAAAAAAAGAGATTATCCTTTTCTGAAGGAAAGCAGTATCGAGGATGAGGCATCAAAACTCCTTAAAGCATTTGCTAAAGAAAAAGGCAACAATATTCAAGCCCCTATCCCCGTCTTTGACATAATTGAATATCTCGGATATGATATTGACTTTAGAACAGATGGTATTTATCAAGATGAAAACATTCTTGGTGGTCTCCTCATTTCAAAAAAGATGGTTGAAATCAATGAAAACTTGAGCAACCAGGAAGGCCGAATGAACTTTACAGCCGCACATGAGACCGGACATATTGTTCTTCATGTTCCATATTATTTGGAACAAAACAAAACTGAGGAAAAAGAGAAAACAGAAATTATCTGTCGAAAAAATGAGGGTTTTGAAGGTAACAAAAAAGCTCCAGAAGAATGGCAAGCCGACAAATTCGCAGCAAATCTTTTAATGCCCTCTAAAATGGTTAAAAAAGCCTTTTTTCAAATTCAGCCTAGGCCGGTAAATGTGAGGAAGAAAAAACTGCTTGAGATCTTTTTTCCAAAGTCACCGATTGGAAAAGCCTATAAACTGGCTGAAAATGTTATACAAAAAGGAAATTTTTCTAATGTGTCAAAAATGGCCATGCTCAACCGTCTTATTGGGTTGAGACTAGTCAATGGCTTGACATATCGGAAAAGTACAGCTACAAAATAAGAAAGGAGAATATCATGATTAATTCAGGAACAATAGGAATGCCCCTACATTTTGGTAAAATGCCTAAATGGCTCACGGAAAGAATGGGGTTGATGGGATCCGCCATCATTGAATCT
>JASLOE010000026.1 GCA_030745655.1 Nitrososphaerales archaeon
CACGCAATACTTGCTAATACTGTGGCACTGACTGCAAAGAATATCATTGATAATACCTCATATGCTCTTCTTGATTCAATGAGGATATCTCTGGCGGCAATATTGAATGAATCTCGTAGAAGCCCCATCTCAATCACTTTTAGTGTCGTTTATAACTAATCCTTCACGAAACGTAAGTATCCTGGTGCAGAAACCATCCAGAAGTTCAAAGCTGTGTGAAGATAGTAGACTAGTGATGCCACTCTGTTTCTTCAATAAATCTACTAATTTTTCCACAACAGTTTGATCAAGCCCAGAAAATGGTTCATCTAATATCAAAATTTCAGGGGAATGAAGAAATATCCTTGCCAAATCTATTCTTTTTCTTAAACCATGAGAAAGTTTCTTAATCGTAACATATCGATATTTATCCATATTAACCTGATCTAATACTTGGTCAATCTTCTTCTCCAGGGATTCACCATAAATTGAGAACATCTTTCCATAGAATCTGAGGTTCTCTTCAGAAGTAAGTTCATCATACATAAAACTCGTATGACCAACAAAACCAATACTCCTCCTTACTTTACTCCTTACCTTCTTCACATCATTTCCAAGAATATTTAATGAGCCTGCAGTAGGAGAAAGCTGTGTTCCTATTACTTTAAGAAATGTAGACTTACCAGCACCATTATGACCTAGAATACCGACAATTTCTCCAACCTCAATATTTATCTTGAGTTTACGTAATGCATACAAATGTCCATACTGTTTAGTGATATCAATACATTCTACAGCGAATTTACTCATCTCTTATCACACCTAAAATACACTAAACAGTTCGAAAACACTTTACTTGTTTTATTTTTCCTTTCTTAAGCGTTTCTCGACATCATCTATCTTTCTACTTATCTTAGAAACCCTTCTACTTATAATTAGAAAGAAAGAACCTATTATAACCCAGTAAGCCACCGATGCAATGAGAATATCAATTTGCATATTCTTCACCTCCAAGTAGATTCTTCATACTCATCTAGAACCCTTTCCGCTCTTCTAATGCGGTAAAGCAAATTCAGAAAGAAGAGGAACATAACTGACGAAGCTACTAAATTCAAGAGAAGAGTTGTTATCATATCTGGAGTAGTGGATATTCCTTCACCTGTAACTATTTGTGGATGCAGTGTCTGCCAATAGATTACAGATATATAGCTAAGAGGAACTGTGGAAAACGCAAAAATGTTGTAAATGGCTGGTAACACTGCCCGTTTCTCAACATTCTCGATAGATGCTCTTAGAACAAGATATCCAGCATAAGATATCCAAAGTATAAGCGTAGTAGTTTCTCTAGGATCCCAATTCCAATATGTCCCCCAAGCCACATTCGCCCAAATTGAGCCAAGTATTATTGTCAAAGTGGCGTAAAGTACCCCTAGAATAGCAGTTACTTCAGCAAAGGTATCAAATTTTGAATTTTTAGTTTTCAAATATAGAATACTGGATACTAACGACATTCCAAGAGCTAGGTAAGCAACCCAAGCAGCAGGTACATGAAGATAAAAAACCCTATAGCTTTCCCCAAGAGTTACTTCAACTGGTGCCCAAACTAACATAGCATAGAGCCCTACAATTGATAGAGTGAGAGCTAATATCAACAAAAGAACATCAGGTATCTTAGGCAACTATTTTTCCTCCGTATCTCTTAACACACGATCTAATATAATCCTAGATATAAGATTCTTTTCTTTATTAACTTAAGATATTTCAGAATCTTTTCCGTATTCTTCAAGAAAAGATTGTGTCTTAACACAAGACTTACAGATTGAAGAATCATAACCTGTTTTCACACTAAACTGTTTTCCACAACTAGTGCAAAGCTGATACTTTAGCTTCATTATCGTCTGTTGCGAAGATAAGAGGCCAAGGTCTATCTCCTCATCAATCTCTAAAGCTTCTTCAGGACAAATATAAACACAGGCTTCACACCCTACACAGAGCCCCATCTTAAAACTCAACTCCTTACCTTGATTATTCCCCAAGAATTGAAGTGCATCCGTAGGGCAAACTGAAGCACAAATACCATTAAGACGACACTTTTCAGGTGATAACTTGATATTACTAAAATGCATCTCCTTTTTATCAATAAGGACAGTTGGAGGTGAATACATTTCTATCAATTGCAGAAGTTCAGCTCTTTGTGGAGGTGTTTTGATATTCACGTTGGATAAACCCGTTGACTGATCTTTTTGTGATAGGGGCAGTTCTATAGCCTGAAACCTAGTTTCTCTAAGTAATTCCCTTCTTCCAGTTTGATCTTTGTTATCACTATGAATATCTTCTTTATTTTCTATTGGGTTTTTTTCAAATATTTTAAAGAGATTTTCAGTTCTTCGCCACATCTTATCAATGACTTCTTTTCCTATCAAGAAACTACAATCGGATGTACAACTAACATATTTTGCTTTGTCTCCTCTTGAGAGAGTGCTTAACAAAAGAAACGTTTCAGAAAAACGTCCAATACAAGGAACAATTATTTTTCGACCGCTAGTTCTTGGTCTTTTTTCTTTCCCTTGAAATGATTTATCCACAAAGTCACATTCGATTATGATGTTCTCATTCTTAGATGATGTAATGGATCTTAAAATCTTATTATCTGAAGGTGCTTGTATCTTGAATACTTCTGTAGGACAAACCGCGGCACAGATGCCACATTTAATACATTTGTCCCAATCAATTTCAACTCCTTCACCGATATCTATCGCATCTACTACGCAGTTATCTTGACAGGCGCTGCAGATCTTTTTTGTCTTACAGCTAACATCGGAGCATCTATCTGAAGTAACTGTTATATCAGTTAGCTGAGATGCAGATATCTTTCTAATCGTATCAAAGAAAATTGAATTCAAATAAAACCATCAAACTAAACACTCTGAAAAACAACCTACTAAAAACCTTAACGTGACTGCCATAGTGATCTTCTTATTGTCAATTCCACAACTTTAAACAAACTTCAATTCAAATGTTACAATATATCTTATTTATGCTACCATTCCTGATGCCATATAGGTATAAATAAGATATATTCCCACTAATATCAAAACAATTCCACTAAATTTGTAGAGTCTAGGTGTGATATTATTAATTTTTAATAATAATGGACGCTTAGCTGTTGCTACAAGTATACTAGTGATGATCAATGGAATCCCAACCCCCAATGCATACAGAACAAATGTTAAGAGACCACCAAAAACTCCACCGTCTAACATTCCTATCAGGATTACAGAGAAGAAAACAGGTGCAGTACAACCTGCGGCACCTAATCCATATGCAATTCCAAAAATAAAAAAACCCATCATCCCTCTTTTACTGGAACCGCTAAACTTCAAAAAAGAAGAGGGAAAACTGAATCCACCTAGAATCAATACACCAAGAATCATAACCACAATACCTGAAAAAACTGTTAATAGAGTCAAATATGGCCTTATTAGTCCACTAATAAGTGATGATGCAATACCCAATATAGAAAAAACAGCAACAAGCCCCACTGTAGAAATAATGCCGCCTTGTAGAGCTCTTGAAAAACTTACATCAGAACCTAGATGATAAGATATGTAACCTGGGATGAGGGCATATCCACACGGTGAAAGTAAAACAAAAATTCCTGCTGTAAATGGATACATTATCGAAACAATATCAACCATATTATTCCCCCCTAGTAATAGAGAGAATAAATGGTTATCAAAGAAATACATCTACCGCTCTTGAAAGCTTATCAAGATCAGTGATACCCGTAAACTCATTTTCAACTTCCCCCTCAGGGGAAATAATTATTGTAGTAGAAATCTCGGATACTTGGAAATATCTCGTCATCATAAGACTTGTATCTCTTGTAATCTGCCAAGGAATATCATTCTTTTCAATAAAATTGCTCAATACATCAGGTGTATCATAAGTTGGATCGATTGTTACAGCTAGTACAACTAAATTTTCATCTTGATATTTTGTATATAACTCTTGTAGAATTGGTTCTTGCTGGGCACATGTTAGACACCAAGTGGCCATAAACTCAAGGACTATAATTTTACCTTTATAGTCTCCCAAGTAAATTGTATTATCTTCTGAACCTTGGAGTGGAATTTTTAGGAAATCGTCATCGTTAGAGTTTGATATTTGTGTCGTTACAAGTGAACCTGATGGATAAATAGTTAAAACTGCAAATGAAACACCGAGAACTAAAGTAAGTAAAACTATTCCATTATGTTTTAAATACCACTGTTGACTATTCTCTTTAACATTTTCACTCAAAATAGATACTGTCCTATAATTTCTGATATATGTTCGATAATCAAGTGGAAATTAAGGGTTACGATTTTGTTCCATATTATACTATAATACATTCAGAAATTATTTAATTTCATTAAAAAATAAAATCAGACAATTCAAAGATACACTTTAATTCACTGATATCTCTGATGCAATAGACCTAGATGATGTCGCGGAAGAGCCGTCTGAAATGTGAAGAAAATCGAGGACTGATAGGTTTAAAGTAATGAATTGAGAATCTACTTGAAAGTCGGTATACTCTACTCAGGCGGTAAAGATAGTACATATGCTGCTTATATTGCAAAACAACAAGGTCACGAACTAACATGTCTCATAACGATGATACCAGAAAGTAGTGAAAGTTATCTCTTTCATTACCCTAATATAGATTGGACAGATCTTCAATCACAAGCTCTGGATATCCCAATCGTAAAAACCAATCTTAGAACTGTGGGAGAAAGTGAAGTTCAAGAACTTGCAAAGGCAATAAAAAAAGCTAAGGAAAAACACTTTTTTGAAGGTATTGTGACTGGTGGTTTAGCCAGTGTATACCAGAAAGATAGAATTGAAGCAGTATGTAATGAAGCAGGTTTAGAGGCTATTTCACCTTCTTGGATGACGGATCCAGAAGAATACATGCAGAATCTAATCAAATCAGGATTCAAAGTAATGATTGTGGGTGTAGCTGCCGAAGGACTCGATATGAACTGGCTAGGACGTATCATAAATGAGGAAATGATAGATGAACTTAAGGAATTAAATCATCGTTTTGAAATAAATATTAACTTTGAAGGAGGAGAAGCAGAAACTTATACACTTGATTCTCCACTATTCAAAAAGAGAATTGAAATACAAGAAATGAAAATGCATTGGTTCAATAACTATGGCTTTCTTGAAATAAAAGATGCTAGACTAGTTGATAAGGCTCTAAATACCCAAAAGAGTTAATATCATCTTTTCTGAGGTTGTAAAAGATGCTTTCCGGTCTCCAGGGTGGTCTTAGAAACGCGGTCAAAAAGCTAGTTGGAGGAGGGACAGTAGATGAAGCGGCTGTAAAAGAATTTGTAAAGGATCTGCAAAGGGCTCTCCTACAAGCGGATGTCAACGTAAAACTTGTATTAGCTCTTTCCACAAAAATAGAGCAGAGGACCTTAGCTGAGAAACTTCCACCAGGTCTTCCTAGAAAAGACCATATAGTTAAGATACTTTATGAAGAACTTTCCCGTATATTAGGTGAAGAAACTGAGTTCAAGCTCTCACATGACAAAACCAGCATTATACTTCTTGCAGGTATTCAAGGAAGCGGAAAAACAACCATCACAGCAAAATTAGCTCGCAACCTGTCTAAACAGGGTCATAAAGTCGGTGTCGTTGGGGCAGATACCTTTAGACCCGGCGCATTAGTTCAATTAAAAATGCTCTGCGAAAAGATTAAGGTACCTGTTTATGGCAAAGAAAATGCAAAAGATTCTGTAAAAATAGCATCAGAAGGTGTAAAACACTTCAAAACCACTGACAGTAACATCATAATAATAGATACAGCCGGTAGGCACAAAGAAGAGACAGGACTCTTAAAAGAAATGCAGGATCTTAACCACTTGAACCCCGATAAAGTCCTACTTGTAATAGATGGAACAATTGGCCAGCAATGCTACAGCCAAGCCGAAGCATTTCATAAAATCGCACCAATAGGTGGTATAGTTATAACCAAACTTGATGGAGCCGCAAAAGGTGGAGGAGCACTTGCAGCTGCTGCTGCTACAGGGGCAAAAATAGTCTTCATAGGAACTGGAGAGCGGGTGGATGATCTAGAAGTTTTCTCACCATCTCGGTTTGTTGGTCGCTTACTCGATATGGGTGATCTAAAGGCTCTACTTGATCGAGTAAAAGACCTTGAGATCGAAGCCGACACTAAGAAACTTCAGAGAATTACATCAGGAAAGATGACAATAGACGATCTTTACTATCAGATTGAGCAAATGAAGAAGATGGGTTCACTTAAGAAGATACTCGATTTGGTACCTGGTTTCTCATCTGCAATGAAGGATCAAGATTTAGATAAATTAGAGGATAAAATGCAGCACTGGCGGATAATCATACAATCTATGACTAGGACTGAACGACAAAATCCTGATTTACTTAACTCCTCAAGAATCCATCGGATAGCAAAAGGCTCTGGTACCCCTGAAAAAGAGATTAAAGAAATGATGTCAAAATACAAACAAACTAAATCAGTAATGAAAGCAAGCCGAGGAAGGCAATTCAGACAGATGATGAAGCGTATGCAACAGTGAAATGATTCAACATGTTGATGGAGAAATATTTTCAAAAGATTCCAAGGGATTATATTTTATGTAATGCTTGTTTAGGACGACAATTCCCATCAGAAAAGAAAGATCTTAACAATGCAATGAGAGGTAAGGAGTTAAAAAAGAAAGCAGGGGTAAGAGAAAACCAAACTAAGTCATGTCTAATTTGTGGGCAGACAATGTCATCAATAGAAAGATATGCTGATATGATCATGAAGTCCTTAAGTGATTATGAATTTAACAATTTTGTGATTGGTGCCCGTATTCCTACATCAATGATTGAGCAAGAAGATAATCTTAGGGCAGAATTTAAGCTGAAAGGAGGGGAGACCCTTAAAGCAAACTTCAGCAGAGAACTAAATGACGAAGTATCTGAGCGATTAGGTGTAGAAGTGACACATAGGCGGCCAGATGTTACTGTGGTCGTAGATTCATTGGTAGATATAGTGGAAGTCTCTTCTAAAGCAATTTTTGTTTATGGACGATATAATAAATCAAAACGGGGTATACCCCAGAAACGAAGAAGATGCTTAGAATGCAGAGGTAAAGGTTGCCCAGAATGTAATCTTACTGGATATTCAACAACAGATAGTGTAGAGCAACGTTTGACTATCCCTATGCTTTCTTTATTTAATGCTAGTAGAATCAAATTCACTTGGATAGGAAGTGAAGACTCCAATAGTTTAGTTCAAGGCAATGGTCGCCCCTTTTATGCAGAAATCTTGGAGCCACATATTAGAAAACCCAAGCGAATGCAATCAGCGATAAACAAGCTTCGTGATGGTGTTTCTCTCAAGGAATTGACATTAATTAACAAACGACCTAAAAGTGACCAACAGTTCACAATCTCTGTTCAAAGTAAATTCACATTAAATAAGCGAATAACTAAGAGAAATATTCAGAATCTTGAAGAATCTTTTGATGAAACCTCTGTAAAGATGTTGCCTGCTAATAAAAATAAGAGTATTATTAAAAATATCCACAGTGTTAAAGTGGAATCAATTAAAGGCCTAATCATGCAAATGAAAATGGAATGTGAAGGTGGTTTGAGCATTAGACGGTTTATAACTGGCGAAGGAGATGAAGTTGAACCAAATATATCCAGTATTCTGAAAAGAGAAATAAAAATTAACCAAAAAATGCCCTTTGACATACTTGCTGTTAATCTGAAAACCTAGAATGTATTATCTGAATTAATAGTGAGAATGCGTTTAATCTTAATCCCCAAAACACCTATATCGGGGAATAAAGGGAGACATCGACTAGCAATCAAAAAGTGTTAGTGTATGCCACGAAGTAAAGGATTCAGAAGGAAGACAAGAAGTCTATTGAAAAAGACAAGGCGAGCACGTGGTTTATCTTATGTACTGATTGAATATCATGTCAATGATAAAGTAGTTGTAAATATCGATTCAAGCCAAGTAAAAGGTATGCCTCACAGAAGATTTCAAGGTTTGGTAGGAACAGTTAAAGAGATAAGGTCTAGGTCTCTTGTTCTTGATGTACCTGTGGGTAACAAAATAAAGAAGCTTATTTCACGTTTGGAGCATGTCAAGCCTCATATACTAACCCCGAATAAATAAGTTTGACAAAAAGGATGTTTAAAATGAGTTTAACCAAAGAGAAAAAAAAGATAAAATTAGTTACACTTCCTGAAGTTAAAGAATATCTCGAAAAACTTGATGAAGAGACTTCAGATCAAATTCAGAGACGAACTCTTGATTATGTCTTAAAATTTGCACAGACATCTAAAAAAGAGGCTCAAAATATCCGGAAACGCCTCATTAAAGAGACTAAACTTACAGAAAAAGAAGCTGTAGAACTATCAAATATTATGCCTGAAAGCAAAGAAGAGCTTTATGTGTTTACTTCCGGTTGGAAGAAACTTCTTCCTGAAGAGATATCTCTAAAGATACTCGAAATCATAAAAGACGCAAAATCAAAAGATCCATAAAATAATTCTTTTGCATCTAATTTACCTGTAAATAACAAAGTTTAAAGGTGAATCTAGTTATATGTATTCAATTAGAATAGGAGAAGTTAATGATGTACAATTTTATTATGAAAACCTTATCTTCTAACTACTCCAAAGATTATTGAGAAATCCTGTTACTGAATATAAAAAGGAGTTAGAAATAATGAGTAGTCTACCTCTTCAGAAAAAATATGAAGAATATGCGTATGTACTTGATTTTAATCCTCATTGTAAGTCTAAAATGATACGTGGACGAGAGGGACCTATTCTACAAGCAATTGGTGAAGAAAGGCTTACCTTACTTGAGATACTGGCTTTAAATGGAGTAGAATTTAAGGTTGGCGAACGAATATATATTGGAAAGGAAGGCCGGACAAAAGTTGTTAGTGTACTCGGAAAACTCATACATGAAGAACTTTCAAATGATGCGGCAAGCGAGCTAGAAACCATTGCAGAACTGGTTATAAAAAATAATGAAGATCAATATATCGAAATCTTCAATTCTTTACATCCTGTTACACCCAGACTACATGCTCTAGAACTTATTCCTGGGATAGGAAAAACATTCATGAATCAAATAATCAATGAACGAAGCCGTTTGCCTTTTAAAAATTTTGATAATCTACAGGAGCGTACTGGTATAAAAGAACCAACAAAACTTATTGCTAAACGTATTGTTGAAGAAATATCTGGTAGCTCTAGGATCAACTTGTTCGTATATCGTTAGTGAATAACTGAATCCTTTGAGAGCACGATGAGAAAGAGACAAAAACTAGGTCAACATCTTCTAACAGAACCAACAATACTTGATAGGATTGTCAAAGCTTCAGAAATTAAATTAGAGGAAGTAGTTTTCGAGATAGGTACAGGTGGTGGGCATCTTACAGAGAAGATATGCAAATCTGGAAGTCGAGTAATATCTGTTGAATTAGATCAAAAATTTTTTAAAATAGCAAAGGAACGATTAGGATACTTAAAAAACCTTGAATTGATTCATGGTGATGGATTCAAACTAGATTGCAAATTTGATGTTCTTATTTCAAACATCCCATATTCAAAATCATTAAGATTAATTGAATGGTTATCGAGTAAACAATTAAATCGTGGTATAATAACTGTCCAAAAAGAGTTTGCAGATAAGATTCTTGCTAAGCCGGGTTTACCTAATTATCGTGCAGTAAGTGTGCTTGCACAGAATAGATTCACAATTCAAAAACTTTTTGATATAGAAAAAGATTATTTTAATCCTCCTCCTTTGGTGAATTCTACAGTTATTCTCTTCAAAACTAAAGGAGCTG
>JASLOE010000027.1 GCA_030745655.1 Nitrososphaerales archaeon
AGCTAGATCATCAGGAATTGTGGTCTTGTAACCCTTACCACGCTTCACGCCTTGTATTCCAAGCTTTTGCATCAAGCGTTCGGTCGTACACTTGGCAGTTCTGATCTGCTCACGATTGTGCTGTTTCCACACCTTACGGACACCATAAACACGGAAGTTTTCTTCCCAGACCCTGCGGATCTCGACCTCCAGCCATGCATCTCGTCGGTGTCGTGCCGGCAGCCGCCCTGGATCTGCTTCTCGTGCCTTGCATTCGTAATAGGTTGACGGGGCAATCGGTAGCTCAGCACAGATCGGCTCGACCCCATAGGCATCCCGGTGCTGGTCGATAAACCTCACCATTTCTTCAGTGGGCGGTCGAGCTCCGCCTGGGCAAAAAACGCTGACGCCTTACGCAAAATCTCGTTGGCACGCTTCAGTTCGCGGTTTTCACGCTCCAGCTTTTTCAAACGATCACGATCATTGGAAGTCACACCGGCCCGGCTACCCTGATCATATTCTGTTTGCCGAACCCACCGTCGGAGGGTTTCACTGGTGCAACCGAGCTTGGATGCTATGGACTGGATTGCGGCCCACTGTGAACTGTGCTCCTTTTGCTGTTCCAGCACCATGCGCACTACGCGTTCTCGTACTTCCGGGGAATATCTTTTTGCTGTATTCATAACTCCATCTTCTCAAAGTATGGAGTCTCCGGTAAAGTCGGGGCGGTTCAGCAGTACTGGGCACCGGAAGACACCTTTGAGTGGGAGAACCTGCCGACGGAGTCAGAAGCGTACCTGTTCCCCTTTATGCATCAAGATTACATCGTTAGTTGGCGCCTGAAGCCCCGATTTTCGCAAAACCAGCGTCCTTGACGACTGTCCTACTGCCGAGCCGCCTCCTCATTAATCCAACGCAATGGGCGTTGAAATTCCTATCCCTAAATATATATAATGAGTGAGTATTTTTATGTGGAAAGACTTTGAGCTATTGAGTTTTGTCGTTTTGGGGGTGATTTATATGCCAAGATAGTCCAAAATAAACCAGAGCATAAGAATTTATTAGGATTAAATAAACTAATGACAACAGAACAACACTCAAATAATTCTATTTATCAATATCTTAGAGGTGATAAATGATTGATTATTCTGTATTAAAAGGAAAGGTTGCTTTTGTAAGTGGAGCATCCGGGGCAATTGGCACTGCAATTTCAGAGTCCTTGGCAAGCGCTGGTGTTAATTTAGTGATTTCAGGAAGCAGTCAAGATAAATTATTGAAATTAAAAGATATGCTATCTGGCGATGTGGACGTTATTGTTGGAGACATGTCTCAACAATCAGAAATATTAAGAATTATTGATGAAATATTATTATTAGGAAAGATTGATATTTTGATTAATTGTGCTGGAATTTTTTTGCAAAATACGATTAGTAATCTAGATATAAGTGAATATAACAAGGTCATGAATGTCAATTTGAATGCTCCATATTTATTGTCGGCAGCACTATCTAAAAATATGGTTAAAAATAAATGGGGAAGAATAGTTAATATTGGTTCTGCTTCTTCTTATGCTGGATTCAAAAACACGGCTATATATTGCACATCTAAACATGGAATGTTGGGTATGAGTTTGGCCATGCATGATGAGTTGAAGGAATTTGGAGTTAGGGTTTATTGTATATCTCCGTCTTCTACGAAAGGAAAAATGGGCCTAGACACAAAAGGACAGGATTATTCGACTTTTCTGGATCCTAAAGAGGTCGCAGAGTATGTTTTGTTTGCAATTTCTCAAGATGGAAATGCTATGAGCCAAGAAATTTTTATAAAAAGAATGTATTACAGATAAAAACGGTTAAAACTTAAAACTCCGCATAAAAAAATATGTCCAGTTACTTAAAAACAATCTATAGCCAAGACAAACGACCGCTTACAAGCTATCCAGCAGAATTAGTTAATTATTTATTCCAGAGATTCAATCTGAAACCCAGTATGAAATTGCTTGAGCCAGGAGTTGGGCGTGGTGAGTTTTTGAGAGAATTTAAAAAATTGGGTTTAGAAGTAGTGGGTCTAGATATCTCTCCTGAAGCAAAGGACCTGTCTCCAGATCTGCACATATTGACTGAAGACGGCACGTCTACTAAATTACCTTTTGATGATAATTCTTTTGATGTTATTTATAGCAAATCTTTCATAGAGCATCTTCATAATCCCTCATTTTTTATAAACGAAGCTTACAGAATAATTAAACCAAAAGGCTTGCTAATAACTTTGACGCCAGACTGGGAAGTTCAATATAAGAAATTCTATGATGACTATACTCATGTAACTCCATTTACATCCGTTTCTTTAGAGGATATACACAAGGCTTGCGGCTTTAAAGATGTTAAAGTCTTTAAACTTAGGCAATTGCCTCTTCTTTGGAAATACCCCTATCTTAGTCTGTTTAGTATATTAATTACCCCCTTTGTACCTTTAAGAGCAACTAATAAATATTTAAGGTGGTCTTGGGAGCTCATGTTAGTGGGCAGTGGTGTTGTACCCAAGAAGAAGTAAAGTTCAAGGATTGTTATTAATTAATAGGAAACAATTACCCCATGGTAATAGAGTCAAAAAGAATCATTTTGAAACCACTTCTATTGGTTGACACTAAGACACAATTAGATGTTTTAAAAATCAGGAATGAAGACGAAGCTAAGAAATGGACGTAGTCTAGCATGAAAAAGAAAATTGTTTATTTGACCGGTACTCGAGCAGATTTTGGAAAGCAAAAATCATTAATTAGAGTTACAGATAGTTCTGAGCTATTTGATACCTTTATTTGGGTGACTGGGATGCATTTAAATGAAAAATATGGGTATACAGTTGATGAAATTTATAGAAGCAATTTTAATAATGAAAATATTTTTACATTTATCAACCATTCAGACTTCGATACCATGGATTTGATTCTGGCAAAAACGATAGAAGGATTTTCATCTTTTATTAAGAAAATAAAACCTGACTTAATCGTTGTGCATGGTGATAGGGTAGAAGCTCTCGCTGGTGCAATAGTGGGTTCTTTGAATAACGTTCTAGTTGCACATATTGAGGGAGGAGAGCTATCGGGAACCATTGATGACTTAATTCGTCATGCAGTTAGTAAAATGTCGCATTTGCATTTTGTATCTAACAAAGCGGCTCATGATCGACTATTGCAATTAGGTGAAAAAAAAGAAAGTGTCTTTTTAATAGGGTCTCCTGATATTGATGTGATGGAGTCCGGTGAGTTACCCTTAATACATGATGTTAAGGATCACTATAAAATTAATTTTGATGCATATGCGATACTATTATTTCATCCAGTGACAACAGAATATGACCATATTAAATCTCAAGTACAAAATTTGGTTGATGCTATTATAGGATCTAATGACAATTTCGTTATTATTAGTCCAAACAATGATCATGGAGCAGAGTTTATTTTTAGCGAATATAAGAGGTTTGAAAAAAATTATCGTTTTAGAATCTTTCCCTCTTTAAGATTTGAATATTTCTTGATTCTTTTGAAACATGCTAGCTATATAATAGGAAACTCTAGCGCAAGCATAAGGGAAGCCCCTTATTATGGAGTGCCAACTATTAATATTGGATCTAGGCAATACCAAAGAACACAGAATAAGCAGATTATTGACTGTAGTCATGATAAGAAGGATATATTGGATTCAATCAGAATAGCAGCCTCAATGAAAATAGTTCCAGAAAAAAACTTTGGTGATGGGAATAGTTTCCAAAGATACTATAATATTTTACAGTCAAACTCGTTTTGGGAAACCAGCCAACAAAAAATATTTACGGAGCAAAATAGATAAATGGAAAAGTTCGTCCCTTTTGTGGTGAATGATAGGTATCCGATTGATCGTCAAGAGGAAGAAAATTTTAGATCGAAAAAAACCACATTAATTGCGTGTCCTTGGGTGTTTCAAGGAGAGGCTGAATTTCAATCACAACAGTTAGGGCTCGCGTATATAGGATCATACATTATTCAACGAGGACACAAAGTAGTTAAGTATGTGGACCCCATGCTGAATTCTGGACACCTTGAAAGGACACCTATTGAAACAGAGTATCAAACTATATACAGAGTTGGACATACTGACGACTGGATAATTCAAGAAATAGCCGCTGACTCAGATTATATTTTTATTAATGTTCCTTTTACTGATTCACGGTTTGTGTTTTATCCACTTTGTAATAGGATTAAAAAGGAATATCCTGATGCTATCGTAGTGGCGGGAGGTATTTTAGCCACTACTCTGCCTCACCAAATATTGAACGAGACAAAGGCAGATATTGTTGTTAAAGGGGAAGGAGAAATTGCAAGTGCGAGAATCTTAAACGGTGATCCCCTAGATAGTATTGCTGGTATTTTATATAGAAGCGAACAAGGTGAAATTGTTGAAAACAAGCAACGCTCCGAACAACTTTCAAATATTGATGAAATACCATGTATTACTGATTATGATTTCAGACCAATGGATGAGTATGTTAACAGGTCTCCTAGAGGTAATAGCATAGACAGGACATTTTCTTATATTACATCACGTGGTTGTCCTTTTACTTGTGAGTTTTGCTCGATTCCGGAGAAAGGTCAAAGGTGGCGATCATTTTCTCCTGATAGAGTCATATCGGAGATCCAATATATGGTAGAGAAATACCACATAAACCACGTTGAGATCGAGGATGATAATTTTACCTTAAAGAGAAAACACTCTATACCAATACTAAAATACCTTAAAGAATTTAGGGAAAAAGGCCATCCTCTTAAATTATCATTTCCCAATGGCGTTATGATTGATAGGCTAGATAGAGAGCATTTATTTGCTATGAAGGATGCAGGCACAGAAATAATTTACCTTCCTGTAGAAAGTGGGGAATTAAAGAATCTAATTGCTATGAATAAGCCTGCAGCAGCTGAACATCTTGAAAATACATTGCAAGTTGCTGAGTGGTGTAAAGAAGCCGAATTGGACGCAGGCGCATTTTTTATTATTGGATATCCTGGAGGACAAGTTGTTATGAAATCTCTTCAGAAAACAGTTATTGAACATTATGCAGATAGTATTTTAGATGAAAATAACGGAAGCATGTGGATAAAGGGTGAAGATGAAGAGTCATTTATGCAGACTGTAGACTTTGCTAAAAAACTAGTTAAGGCAGGAGTGAGATATGTCACCCCACTAATAGCAACCCCATATCCTGGTACCAATCTCTACGATATTTGCGAAAAATATGGATGGTTACGTAGAGCCGATTTTTCATCAATGGTTACAACAATATCTTATCAAAATCCAAAGGTTGAATTTATTAATATTGATACGCCGTGGTGTTCAGCTGATGAGGCCTTTGCAAGGTGGAAATACATGGCAGATATATTTCCAGTAAAGCATAATGTTGTGAAAAAATGATGAGAATATCAAAGTGCGAGAATTTAAAATAGGTGATAGAGTAATTGGGCTAGATACTCCCCCATTTATAATTGCAGAAGCAGGTATTAACCATAATGGTGATTATAATAAAGCTATACAATTGGTTGACTCTGCAAAAGAAAATGGAGCTGATTGTATTAAGTTTCAGTATCACATTACAAGTGCTGAATTGATTAAGGCTGATATAAGACCAGGTTATTTATCACAAGAAACACTTTGGGATATAACAAAACGTATAGAGCTTTCAGCGGATGAGAATCATAAAATCCAAGAATATTGTAAGAAAATAGGGATAATGTATATGTCAACCCCTTTTTCAAGAGAGGCTGCTGACATACTAAATGCTATGAATGTTGGTGCTTTTAAAATTGGTTCTGGAGAGTGCCATAATATACCTTTGTTAGAGTATATTGCGAAGATGTCAAGACCTATGATTTTATCTACAGGGATGAATGATATTGAGTCTATAAAAAGATCTGTTCACACAATTCAAAAGCATGATTGCCCTCTTATGCTTATGCATTGTACTTCCATTTATCCAACACCATACGATAAGGTACATTTGGGTGCCATTACGCAATTACAAGAAACTTTTGAATTACCTATAGGCTTCAGTGATCACTCAGAAAATATTTATGCCTCGTTGGCATCTATAGCACTTGGTGCTTGTGTTATAGAAAAGCATTTTACTGTGAGTAGCGAATGGCCTGGTCCTGATATCGGGTTTTCAATGGATTCTGAGGAACTTTCTGAGCTTGTTAGTGGATGTAAGGCTGTTTATGCTGCGCTTGGGGGTAAAAAAGAAAATATTCCTGAGGAGCAGCCCATTAAAAATTTTGCTTTTGCAAGTGTAGTGGCAATAAAAGAAATAAAAGCCGGGGAGCTTTTTAGTAAAGAGAATATTTGGGTAAAAAAACCTGGTACAGGAGAGATTGAAGCAAAGGACTTTAACTCTGTTATTGGAAAAACAGCATCAACAAATATAGATATTGACCAACAAATTACACATAAAATGATAGAAACTTAGACTATTTTAGGGTTTTAATTTTATTGAGAAGGAAGTGGAAATGTTAAATATGAATCCAATTTTATTAGAAGGTAAAACTGCAATTGTAACTGGAGCTGCTGGTTACTTTGGCAGAAGTTTCTCTGAGTGCTTATTGTTAAATGGCTCAAAAGTTGTTTTATTTGACAAGGATAAAAAAGTTATTGATTTAGCAAAAGCATTGAAAGAAAGTTTTGGTTCAGAAATGGTGGATTATTATAAAGTTGATTTCTATAACGAGGAAAATTCTCGAAAATGCTTAACTCAATCTGTAGAAGAAAATGTATCAGTTGATATTTTAGTTAATAATGCCTTCGAGTTTAGTAAAAATACAGGATTCAATGATCCATCAGGGAAAATGGAATCTATATCAAAAGATCAATGGATGAGAAGTTTTGAGTCAGGAGTATACTGGCATGCTGCTTCAACACAAATTATTGCTGAGCAAATGAAAAAGCAGGGGTCGGGCTCAATTATCAATATTTCTTCAATGTATGCTATTGTCTCGCCAGACCCAGGTCTATATAAGGGAAAAAAAATGTTTAATCCTCCCAGCTACAGCGCATCAAAAGCAGCGCTTATGGCCTATACAAGATATGTGGCTTCGTTTTATGGGGAGTATGGCGTTAGATGTAATGCAATTCTTGCTGGAGCTTTTCCTCATGTTGATTTTGAAAGTGATAGTACTGTAGATGATCAAGAGTTTTTAAAAAGGCTAGAGAATAAAACAGTACTGGGAAGAGTTGGAGTGGTGAATGATTTAATTGGACCTCTACTATTTTTAGCATCTGAAGCATCTGGGTATATTACTGGTCAAGGCTTGTCTGTTGATGGTGGTTGGATCGTGCGGTAACTGCAGCAAAAATAAAAAATGATATTAGGTTTAATACCTGCAAGAGCAGGAAGCAAAGGAATTCATAAAAAAAACATTAAGCTATTAGCTGGATATCCACTGATTGCGTACTCAATTATTGCTTCTAAATTATCTTCAAAAATTAACAGAACTATTGTCTCAACAGATTCTCTAGAATTTGCAGAAATAGCTCGTTATTATGGTGCTGAAGTTCCTTTCTTGCGACCTACAGAGTTTGCACAAGACGATTCTGATGCAATTGATTATGTTAAGCATGTATTGGAATGGTGCACAACTAATGAAAATAGTCATCCAGAATATTTGGTCTTGCTTTGTCCTCCAACACCATTAAGAGATCCTGCTTTGGTGGATGAAGCAATAGTAAAAATTTTGAACTGTGACAAGGCAACATCACTAAGATCAGCAAAAGAAACTAAAGAATCTCCGTATAAACTTTTTACGATAAAAAATGGTTTTTATGAAGGGATGTTTCCAGATGATCCGAGACCAGAGTATTATAATCTTCCTAGGCAAGTGTTTCCTCCTGTCTATGATCCAAATGGGTATGTAGATATTATTAAATCTAGAATTATTTATGAGACAGGCAGCCTTAATGGAAGTTGGATATTATCTTTTATTACACCTGAAGGTGGAGATATTGACCGTATAGAAGATTTTGAATTTGTAGAATTTCTTTTAAATAGATCAAAAAACCCCATTTATGAATATTTAAAAGCAAATTATCCCAAACATGAATTATAAACTTAAAAAATATCACCTATGATAACTGCATTTCGCCATGCTGGCATAGTTGTGTCTAAGATGGATACAGCATTAAAATTCTATAAGGATATGCTTGAGCTAGAGCTTGTTGTTGATACTGTTGAAGAAAGTGAGCACATTGACAAAATACTTGGCCTCTCTTCTGTTAGATTACGAATTGTTAAATTATCAACAAGCAATGGAATATTATTAGAATTATTTCAATTTTTAAAACCAGAGTTTGAAAGCATGAATCATGCTATTTGGAATATTGGTTGTTCGCATATCGCATTTACAGTTAAAGATATCAAGAAGGTATATGAAAAATTATTAGAACATGGCATTGATTTTAATTGCCCTCCAGTGCTTTCTCCAGATGGTTCGGTAATGTATTCATATTGTAAAGATCCAGATGGAACTAACATAGAGCTTGTGCAACCATTGATATGATTTATTGGAAAATTTGTACTACGGGACGGGCATCAAAATAATAACCAAGGTTTTAACACTTAACAACATCCCAATGGATAGAGAAAAATGCCATCAAATTATCCAAAATCTAACTATAAATGAAATTTTTGCTATCATTGTAATCCATAATAAATCTAAAGTATTTATGTGTTTTTTTTATATATTCAGTTTCTTTCATTGAAATAACTTTACTTATCCGATTTGAAAAGTCTCTGTATTTATTATTATTTAACAACCAAATTCCTCTCTCATAATCCGCATATTTTTTATCAAAAGAGTAATCACAAAATAATATTATTTTACCCCAGGCCATAGCCTCACATGCACAAGTTAAGTAGGTTGATACAATTAATTTAGATTGCTTCATTCCTGCATATGTAGAATAATTAGGGTTTTCTCTATATTTTAATGTCACTCTGTCTCCATACCGGTGTTTGTCAACAAAGTTGTCCGATTTTTTCACGCAGCTTTACTCAATTTCTGCTCTTCTACGCGTACCTCTTTCGGCGGGTTCAGCCATACCTCATTGACCGGATTCCAGTCTCTGATTTCGCCTGACCACCGCTGGGTTCTTCTCTTTGGCAGCCTCATAGACCGCCTTTCTCTTCTCCAGAATCTCTCTGTCTTCACCTCTGTGACGCTGTCCCGGGGTAACAAACTGAATGCCACTATGGCGGTGCCCTTTGTTGTACCACTGTACGAATTCATGAACCCACTCTCGTGCTGCCTCTATGCTTTCGAAT
This sequence comes from Nitrososphaerales archaeon, assembly GCA_030745655.1. GTDB lineage: Archaea > Thermoproteota > Nitrososphaeria > Nitrososphaerales > JACPRH01 > JASMAB01. Next base: position 9,319 of record JASLOE010000027.1, read on the forward strand.
GGTTTGGCAGGATAGGACGGGATGTATTTCATGGTTCGGAACAGGCTCTCAGAGAAGGGGTTGTCATCACTCACTGAAGGGTGCCTGAAATGACAGTCAAGTGGATTAATGACTCCAAAGAAGGTTGAAGATGCTACCAAAGAGTACCGTACCGAGCTGGATCTGATTCGTCGATGGCTTGATGAATGTTGTGAGAGGACTGATCATGAGAGAACAAGCTCCTCAAAGCTTTATCAATCGTACAAGAGGTGGGCGATAGATAACGGTGAGTGGGTGATGTCTCATAAAGTGTTTAGTGAAGTGGTCTGATACATCCGGACACCGAGTTAAGACGTTAAAATGCCATAACGAGGTGAGAGATGACAACAGAAAAGCGAACGAGAAGGAAATATACAGAAGACTTCAAGCGTGATGCGGTGGCCTTGGTCATTGAGCAGGGGTACAAGATCACTGAGGCCGCCCGGAGTCTGGGTATCGGGGGTGATCTGATACGGCGCTGGAAACAGGAGTTCGAGGCGGAAGCTTCGAGTGATCAG
>JASLOE010000028.1 GCA_030745655.1 Nitrososphaerales archaeon
GAATTAATAGAACCTTATGAACAATTTGAAATTGATTATCCCTATCATTATATCGTAGACAATCCAAACACACCTGAGTATGGATTGACAATTATCAGCAAGAATTATATTATGGAGAATTGGCATAAAGAAACGGGTCTTGAAATACTCGATTATGCTGAAGGTTGTATTGAAGCTTACCCAGAGGGGTGCCATGATCTTGTTTTATTACATAAAAGTTAGATGATGAGGCTTCCTGATTGATTCATGCGGGAGGATGTTCAAGACATTCTTTTTCAGAATTCAAGTTTGGCAATAGTATTTCTTAAGAAAAGATAAATCTATAGTTTTTTGAGCAATAGTAAGCTTAGGCCAACGCTTCCCACAGTGGCTGTCGTGTTTGATAGTAATCAAATAAAAACATTTTTTAGCAATCACTATATAAGAAATAATGCTAATAATTTATATATTGATCTTTCAGATGGTATTTTGGTTAATGATCATTGTTTATCAAATAATGGATTTGAGGAGATGACCATAAATGAAGGATTATATTCTGATAGAAAAACATTCTTTAGGAAATATATAGATATGATTGGTGAGCTTAGCAATGACAACAATACCAGAGAATGGTGGGGAAGTCAACTTGCTTCAAAGAATCGCTTTGCTTCTCAGCTTCCAGAGCTATTGATAAAATATGTAAAATGCGCCAATGTAATAAAAGATAAATCTTTTGATAATCTTTTAATTCTTTCGACAGATCCCATATTGCTTAACCCTTTTAGAAAGATAATAAAACAAAATGGTATAGAATCAATCAGTTTGAAAAGGTACCCTTTCCCCTTTAATAATAGCAATATTATTAATTTTTTTCGGTTAATAATAAATTTAAAAAATAAATCATCTGCTTCTTTACGTTCTATTAAATTGGTTATCAATCAATATTTAACCCTCTCAAAAAAAATCACATATGTGAGAAAGAACTTGAATCCTGAACTGATAGGCAAATTAAATGATGATAAAACGTACTTTTTAATCAAAACATTTGCCTATAAACGGTCCTTTGAAAAGAATGGTCGGTTTATAGATTTATTTTTTGGACAATTGCATGAATATCTTCAGAAAAGAGGAGAAGTTGTTACCCTTGTTGATATACTGGATAAATATGAGGAAATAATCACTAAAATAAATTCAACAAACAATGCTATTCTAATTCCATATGAATATTTTCTCTCGCGATGGGATGGATTGGTTTCTTTATTAAAACTATTATTTTGGCGGTGTAGAATAAATAAGATAAATTTTTTTGGATACGATGTTTCTGAAATTATAAAACTGGAGTTAAAAAGAAGTGGCGTTTCACTAAATCAGTATATGTATTATTACTGTATAAAAAATCTTCTAAAGACTATTTCCGTTAATCAATGTTTCCTTACTTATGAAAACATAGCTTGGGAGAACATGTTCATTTTAGCTTTCAGGGACTTTTCACCGAAGACTAGGATCATTGGGTCACAGCATGCTGTTGTTCCTATGGCAGCCGCTGGTATGTTCACCAGCAAATCTGATAGTAGGATAAAACCTATCCCTGACAGAATACTTACGACCGGAGAAGTACCTAAGAACATCCTGCTGAAGTATGGTGCCTATACCAAGGATATGATTGTTCCATCATGTGCTTTGCGTTTTGAATATTTGTCAGCCTTTAAAGGCAAGAAAAGGAATCAAATAAGGAATATACTGTTGGCTTTAGAAGGGATTCTTGATGTTCACAAGATGGTCAATTATACCTTGCGCGAGTTATCACATCATGAAAAATTCAATCTAATTATCAGAACACATCCTCTGCTGTCATGGGAAAAAATTGAATCAAGAATTACTTTCGATATAAGCAAATTGTCTAATGTTTCGATATCCACCAATCCTAGTATCCTTGATGACCTTGCAAATACCGATGTTTGTATTTATTGGGGGAGTACGGTTGCATTGGAAGCATTGAGCATTGGAATTCCTGTTATTTATTTTGATATGAACACTGTTTTGGATTATGATCCACTTTTTGAGTTAAAAAACTTGAAATGGGTTGTGGGTGAGAATGATTCTTTGGATAAAGTAATTATGCAAATAAATGGTTTAAGTGATGATGAATATCAATACCAAGTTGGGCGAGCTCAAGAATATATCGATAGGTATTTCCACCCAGTAACAGAAGAGAACCTAGGGAAATTCCTGCATAGCTGACGGATTTATCATGGACACATCTAAATCAGCAATCATCGTTTTGGGTGCCGGGCCAGTCGGCCTTATAGTTGCTTGGGAATTGTTAAAGCAAGGTAGAGAGGTGATCATTTTTGAGAGAAATGATCGAGTCGGAGGAATGTGTCGGACGTGGGAATGGGATGATTTTCTCGTAGATACAGGGCCGCATATATTTCATACACCAGATCAATATCTTGCTTCATTTTGGGAAAAAGAATTTGGAGATCTTTTTGTAAAAGGGGAGTTTTGGTGTAAGAATGTAGCTGGAAAGAATTTTGATGAATACTGGGACTATCCACTTTCATGGGAGAGTATTTCCAGATATCCTCCTAGTCTTAAAGCAAGAATTCTTGAGGAATTAAGGACAATGGATTTCGAAAAGAAAGTTACAGCCAAGACCTATTCTGAATATATTGAAGCACAAGTGGGGCCTATTCTTACGAAAATGTTTTTTAAAACTTATCCTGAGAAGATTTGGGGGATTTCAACCGATGAAATGACTCCGGATTGGGCGCCGAAAAGAGTTGAGTTTCGGAACAAGGTTACACCTTTTTATCATCGGCAATGGAATGCTGTTGGTAAATATGGGACTGGTTGTATCTATGAAAGAATAAAAGATAATATACTTGAACTAGGCGGGGAATTATGTTTTGGTTATGAAGTAGAAAGTATTTTGCATAAGGGTAATACAATTACTGATATTAAGTTTTCAAGTGGAGAAAAAATTAGAGTTGGTCGCGATAATATTATAATATCAAGTTTACCAATTACGCTTACATCAAAATTGTTAGGATACAAAAGTGATTTGACTTTCAGAGGGATAAGATCCGTCTATGTTGCTTATAATGAAAAGGAAATACTTCCGGAAGGTATTCACTGGCTTTATTATGGGTCAGAACATATTTATTTCAATAGAATTACAGAGCCAAAAAAACTTACTCCTTTTGTCGCGCCTGATAATAAGACATACCTGACAGCTGAGATCACATTTAGCAAAGGTGATGAGATTGATCTAATGAATTCTGAAAATTTAATTGATGAAGTGTCTAAACAGGTTGAAAGAGTTGGTTTAGTGAAAAAGAAAAAACTATTGAATGCAAGCACCAATAAAGAATATTTTGTTTATCCTGTATTTTATAGAGGTTATCAACAGGATCTTGCAAAAACACGCTCTACAATATCTAGATTCCAACAACTGTATTCGATTGGAACTGGAGGGGATTATAATTATGCTGACAGCCAGATACTTTTTCATAAAGCATTTGATACTGTTTCCATCATTTGTGGAAAAGATTCTTCATATACCCAAGTTATAAGAAAAACCACACCTGCCACGTTGAATCCTACGGTGACAATTAACGGAAGGAATATCGGAGCAGGCGAAAGAGCATATATAATAGCAGAAGCGGGATTAAACCATAATGGGAGTCTGAAACTTGCAAAAAAATTGGTTGATGCAGCAAAAAAAACAGGTTGCGATGCAATCAAGTTTCAAACATACAAACCTCATAGCCGAATATCTTCGCAAGTAAAAGCAGTGAAATATGCTGAAACGATCATTGGTCTTGAAGAGACTCTTTATGAAATGTTTGAGCGGTTAGCTATGCCTTTTGAACAGCAGGAAGAACTTTTCGTCTATGCCAAAAAGCAAGGGATAGAGATATTCTCGACTCCTTTTGATTTTGAATCGGTGGATTTTCTCGAAAAAATAGGCGTGAAATTTTTCAAAATTGCGTCTTTTGATCTGGTCAATCTACCGCTGATCAAATATGTAGCTAAGACAGGCAAGCCGATGATCATTTCCACGGGCATGTCCACCTTGGGTCAAATCGAAGAGGCTGTTGACACTATTTCTCGAGAAGACAACCAGAACTTGATGCTACTCCATTGTAACTCTTCGTATCCAGCCTCACCTGACGAAATGAACCTTAATGTGATTCCTAACTTGCAGAAGAATTTCAATATTCCAGTGGGGCTCTCAGATCACACTTTTGGTCTTTTTGTCTCGCATACGGCGATAGTAATGGGTGCCAATTTAATCGAGAGACATTTTACTTTGGACAGAACATTTGAGGGACCGGATCATATTCTATCATCAGAACCGAAAGAATTATCTGATTTAGTATCTATCTCAAAACAAGTTCCTATCATTATGGGAGACGGGATCAAGCGTATCCAACCAAACGAGTATGACACAATCAATACCCAAAGAAAAAGCATCTATGCTGCAATGGACATAAAACGAGGAGCCATCATTACAGAAGATATGATCGTTATTAAAGGTCCAGGGGGTGGGCTATTGCCAAAATTCAAAGAAGTGGTAATTGGCCGGCGCGCTCGGAAAAATATTGAGGAAGACTATCCAATAACTTGGGAAAATGTCTAGCTGAACTATAATCTCCCGGTCTTTTTGGACCAGTCACGGAGCTAATTAACAATCCTGTTGAATACTTTGTTCGATATTGAATCACTCATAAATAATATTAAAGAAGCTGCAATTAAAGATGGATTAGCTTCTGGTTTCATTATTGGCAGTACGAGAAAACAAGTTGATGACGATGCATGTTATATTACACCTATTCGCAATACCGGATCAATGATAGTAGGAGGTGTGGTCGTATATAAAGAACGAGAGGCAATGGATGTAGCAACAAGAATCGATGGAAAAGTTGATTATGTATTGGTTGATGCTGAGAAAAAAATACCACCATCAAAATCTGACTATGGAGATGTCCCCAATATAGAAAGAAGAGTACGTGAAAAGATCAAACACTCGACTTTATGGGTGTATAAAGGTAATGACGTTACTGTTGAGGCTGTTGATGCTTTGCTCGGATACCTCTTCAAGGACGATCTTCGTGGTATAGGTAATCAGAAGATTGCAATTCTGGGAGCTGGTAACCTAGGTGCAAAATTGGCCCTAAAACTTCTGGAAAGAGGGGCAGATGTGACCATTACACGCCGTAATGCTGAGCAATTAGAAAAAATTTCAGAAGCATTAAATTTAATCAAATCCCAGTATACTTTAGCCAAGGTTGGTTGGACAACGGATAATTTTCGTGCGGCAAAAAATGCAGATATCCTAATTGGTGCTACAAATGGGATTCCGATTATCACTGAAGAAATGATAGAAAGCTTACCACCCAAAGGGATTATTGTAGATGTTGGAAAAGGGACTTTATCTTTGTCCGCTATAAAAAAAGCCGAAAAATCGAAAAGATCTATATACAGGTTGGATGTAACGTCAGCATTGTGTGGATTGATCAAGACCCTTTCTATGACAGATGAGATTTTATCGAAAAGAATGGGTAGAAGAAAGATAGGTGACCTGACTATTGTAGCTGGTGGAATTTTGGCTCACGATGGAGAAGTTGTTGTTGATAGTGTTATCTCACCAAGATATGTATATGGAATAGCTAACGGTAGGGGTGATTTTGATAGGACAGTTTCTAGAGAACGACTCGAGAAAGTTCTAAAAAAGTTATCTATAGCGGAGAATCATTTTGGCTGAAAAATTAGTATTCGAGAACCTCATTCCGGAAAATGGAATTGTGATAGCGGAGGTGGCGTGCGGACACGAGGGTTCGTTTGATCGAGTGAAGCAACTTGTTGACGTTGTTGCAGAAAGTGATACTGATATCATTAAGTATCAAATATTTTTTACTTCGGAAAGAGCAATAAAAGGAGAGAAGGAATGGGATATATTTAACGGACTTACATTCGATGAGAGGGGTTGGGAAAAAGTTATTGATTATTCCCGGAGTGCCGGCTTATGGGTTATGGCGGATGTTTTTGGTTACAGCAGTTTTCAGTTAGCACTTGATCTTGGAGTAGATGGTTTCAAGATTCACTCTGAGGATCTTCTCAACTCGTTTTTTATAAATGATGTCGTAAAAAGCGGCAAGCTTACTCTTTTGGGAATAGGTGGAAGTAAAAGAAAAGAGTTGTACGAACTTTGCGAGTTTTTGACCGAGTCGAATAGTGATCACTCTATTGTATTGATGACTGGTGTACAGACATTTCCTACACCGTTAGAGTCACATTCCATTTTCGAAGTTGGTGAAATTGTAGAAAAGTACTCAAATAGATATAGAATGAAAGTTGGCTTTGCGGATCATGTTTCTGGTGATAGTGAGGAGGCCATGACTCTGCCATTAATGGCGCTTTCAAAAGGCGCAGTTTTGATTGAAAAGCATTTAACAATTGATCGTAGAAAAAAGTGGATAGATTACTATTCGGCGCTAAATGCAGATGAATTCATCAATTTTGTCAGGAGGGTAAAACGCTTGGCACCATTATTGAGCGTGTCGACCATGGTTACGCCTTCAGAACGCGCATACAGAAAGATGTTCAAGAAAACTATATTTGCAAATCGCGAAATTGAGGCTAGGCAAAAAATATGTCCAAAAGATATTACCTATATTAAAAATGCTCGAAAAGCAATCCCTTTATCTTCTATTGAAATTTCAAAGCGGCCGGTCACTCGGTTGATACCTAAAGGTAAATCTATTAACCGCGGTGATCTCGAACAGAACGTGGGGGCGATAATCGTAGTCCGTGTTTCTTCGTCCCGAATGTATGGAAAAGCGTTAATGAAAATTGGCGATAGGGAGTCGATTAAACGTGTGATAGACCGAGTAAAAAGGATGAAAAGGATCGGATCGATTATTTTGGCAACCTCAACGGATGCGTCCGATGATGTGTTGGTAGATATTGCTGAATCCGAAGGTATCGATCTTTATAGAGGCTCTCTGAATAATGTTGCTGAGCGATTCCTCAATGCTGCTCTAGAGCATGAACTTAATCACTTCGTAAGAGTTACCGGGGACTGTATTCTTTGTGACAACATAATGGCCGATCGTGCGATTGAATCTCACCTACGAAACGCGAACGACATCACTTTTATTCGAAATATGCCGTTTGGTACAAACAAAGAAGTCATTAGTTTGCCGGCGATTAAGACAATTTATAAGAATGCAGCTATCCCGGAAAATACTGAGTATTTAGAATATTATCTTAATAACAACAAGATATTCAATGTCGGTTATGTTGTCTCGAAATACAAGTTTAGTAAGTCGCTGCGTATGACTTTAGATTACGAAGAAGATTTGGAGTTTTTCAACAGGTTGTTCCGACATTTTGATAAGGTAAATCCTAAATTTGAACTCGAGGATGCAATTAGTTTTTTAATGAATAACCCAGATATAGTTTCTATAAATTCTCATTTGAGACAAAAATTCATGGCTAATCAGATAAATACGTCGTTAGCTATCTAAAAGTAATTGAAATGAAAAAGTATAAAATTGAACCGGGCGAAGTATTAGAAGGATCTTCCAGCTTGTATACTAATACTAGACGAGTTGAAAAGACTGACTATCAGACAAAAAATATGGCAAAAAACAAGGTCATTTCATACTTAATGGAGAAAGGAAAGACTCGAGAAACCGTAATAAAAGAACAGATAGAACGATATAGGAAATACAGGAGGGATTGGAAGGCGCAACCAAAAAATTGTATCAACAACAAATGGTCAGTAGAAGAACTAAAGGAGAACAAAGTATTGCCTTTGTGCGTGGATATTGAAACAGCAGCGATCTGTGATCTAGCCTGTCCGTTCTGTAGTCGTCAATATATAGCAACACCAGATAAGCTGATTGATAGCGATTTATGTTACGAAATGATTGATCAAGCTAGTTCATTAGGTGTCCCATCAATAAAGTTCAATTTACGAGGAGAGCCCCTTCTTCATCCTGAATTGCCAGAGTTCATTAGCTATGCAAAGAGTAAAGGTATTCTTGAAACAGGTATTAATACAAATGCCACAATGTTGACTGAAAAAAAATCACGAGAGCTAATAGAATCAGGACTTGACCTACTTATATTTTCTTTTGATGGTGGTACAAAAGAAACTTACGAAAAAATGCGTCCCGGTCGCTTTAAGGAAAATAAATTCGAAAAAGTCTATAATAATATTGTCCGATTTTCTGAAATTAGAAAAGAAATGAATTCAGTTTTTCCGTTCACAAAGATTCAGATGATTATGACCAAAGAGACCTATTTTGAAAAAGAAAAGTTTTTTGAATTGTTTAATTCATGTGTAGATGATGTGACTGTATCACAATATCAAGAGCGAGGAGGAGATTTAGAATTAGCAAGTGAATTGTTTGATAATAAAAAGAAGGATGAACTAGATGGTGTTTATTTTCATAATGGTCAGATTCGTACACGCGTTGATGCGGATGAAATAGTTTATAGAGCCATAGGGCGGAAGCCGTGTGAACAACTATTTCAAAGATTAACGGTGACTTACGAAGGGAGAGTTGGGATGTGTTGTATAGATTGGGGTGCGAGTCACGCAGTGGGTTATGTTCATAAGTTGGCATTAATCAATTTCTCGGAATATAATAGAGTATTGAAAAGGGCTCAAAAAAATAAGAAAGGCTACGAACTATTACCAAATCTCACGATTGGAGGAGAATTCGACGTTTCTGAGGGGCAACCAATCTTATCTCTAGAAGAAATATGGTGTGGAGAAGAAATACAGAAAGTTCGGGAATCACATTACAAAAATGCACTAGGTGAAGTCGAAGTATGTGCTAATTGCACGTATACGGATACGTTTGTCTGGCGTAAAGTGAAAGGCCAAGAAGTAGATGACGTTATGTTTTGATCTTTTGATATCTTTGTTTTTCTTATAATTCCCGGACAGATAAACCATTTTATTTGAAGGAACCCATCAAAATGATTTTTTGGGATAGTGCAAAGTTCAATGCCGAATAAATATTTTTATAGAAAATATTCTTTATTTAAGCAAATAGATAAAAAAATCCGAAATTCTCGTGATTTTCATTTTGCGTTAATAGTCTTTGTATTAGGATTATTGTTTAGATACATACATTGGGTATGTTTTGGCAGCAAAGTAATCTCGTTTCCTGTAGGTATAGATAATTCATTATATGCCTCAGCTTTAAAAGATCATTTCTTTGAGTATATTTATTATTATCATACAAAGCCTATTGGAATACCGATTTCAGATTATTTATCACTCATTATCTTTGGTAGTATTAGTAAAGGGCACTTTCTTATTGTATCATTTCTTGATAGTTTAGCACCAGCATTTATATTGGCGATCTTATTAAAATTAAAATTGCCGCGTCTATATTCATTAGTGATTGTTTCAACATGGTCTTTAGGGTTAATTACTTGGGAGCATTGGAGATGGGGCGGACACTATGATCACTTTAATGTATTCCTTTTTTCATTTTACGGTTGGGCTTTGTATCGCAGTTATAAATCTCCAGATATAAATAAGAATCTGATGTTTGGAATTTCATCTGGCCTGTTGATTCTGTTCAATAGTATTGCTTTAATTGTTGTTTTCACGACGTTACTTTTTTGGGGTCCGCGATTAATGTTTAGAGAAAAAAAATTATTAATTGTCAGAGCTCTGATTCCATTGATGGTATTTCTAATAGCAGGAGGAAAAAATTATA
>JASLOE010000029.1 GCA_030745655.1 Nitrososphaerales archaeon
TTTCCAGGAAATTCTTGTGCAAGTTTTATTGTGTCCAATGAAGTTTTACTGTCAACTGACACACACACAAGTACAACATCAGAGAATTTCAAATACGCTTTCAAGTATCCTGAAAAAGACGCATATTCTTCATCGGTCAAATGTACATGAATATCGACTTGTTTGACCATAATCTCTTCATCCATCCGCTGTTACATTACATTACTTTTGCTTTTTGAAAGTTAAGCTCTAATAATACGGATAGCATACACTTTAAAATTGTTGTCGATAATAATATTGAGTATACAATTGATCAATTTATTATCTTGTTAGATAGAGTATTTTAACTTGAATAATGACCAAAATTCCACCATATACAGATTATATCATTCTGATAAACCTATACAGCATTATTATGCTTTTAATACTTGATTAAACTCTATTTATACCAATAAAAGTTAAATACAGCCATATTTTCAATATTATCTGATAACAATGCCTGAACCTGAATTTGGAATCGCTGCAATCTACAGAATAATCAAAAAAACGGGTGCCGAGAGAGTAGGGGATGATGCTGCACATGAACTTCGATCTGTCCTTGAGGAGATTGGGGAAATGATTGCAAGACAGGCCGTAGAATTTTCATCTCATGCAGGACGCAATACTGTAAAGGCGTCAGACATTACACTAGCTGTAAAAACACTTAAACTCTAAATTTTCAGGAAGAAGCCTTTTCTCTTTGGCGATAGACATCTATAATCTCCATTATTGTTTCATCAAATGTCCGCCGTTCTCCATCTTGAGCAGTAATTTGAGCAGACACTTTGGTTAACTCTCGATGTGTTTCGTTAGATATTTTCATTGTTTTAACCAAATGATTATGAACCGTCCACCTATTTACTAATAATAGGGCTAAATATATTCTTTACTATAGTAACTAATAAATACTAATAGTAGTAATAAGTATACCGTGGGAATTTGGGAGAACAAATAGTTTCAGGTAAATCTGCTCAGGCAATAAATGTTAAATTATACCAAATTGATTCAGATGTATCAATCAATTCTGACCACCAAACGCGCTGCAATATCGATAAAATATTGAGTAGACTAGATCAAATAGAGGTAGGGTAAATGAATAGAGTTACAGGACGCGTCAATTATTGGTAAAGAAGTGTTAAACAACACTATTCATCTAGAAATGATATATTATGATATCTTGAAATCAACAAATGTTTTTTCTGAAAGTCTTTATTTGTTTCAAAACTGTGCTTTGAACAGATAAGTGAAATTAATGGAAGGAGATTTTCCTACAAAGATATATGTCCTAAGGATGAGTCAGGATGATCCTAAGAAATGCACTTCAGCAAAACTCAGTAGAATGAGACTTGCCAGATCACTTCCTCAAGCAAGAATGATTCCAAGGAAAGCTGTTGTTCTCAACCCTACTGCAGAAGTATTTCTGCCTAAAGATCAGGATAATCTCAAGAATGGAATTGTAGCAATAGATTGTTCATGGAAAAATGCTGAAAAGGTATTCAATAGACGGTTTAATGGGTTGAATCGAAGGTTACCAATACTTCTTGCTGGAAACCCTATCAATTATGCTAAACCCAATAAGTTAAGCTCCGCAGAAGCTATAGCAGCTATGTTGTATATTGGAGGCCAGGTTGAACATGCTCAAAAGATTATTTCAATTGTTAAATGGGGCCCAACTTTTTTGAGTCTAAATCAAGATCCACTTGAGGAATATAGATTAGCCGAAACATCTGAAAGAATAAAAGAAATAGAACAAGAATACTTTAGTGCATTCTCATAATTGGAACAAATAAGATAAGTGTGATAGCAACAAATGATGAATGTATCCGAATATCTAATGAACTTTGAATATCTTGATAGAATAGACCTTCTTCACTTTACGCCGTCTGGGAAAAGGACAATAATAGAATATGTTGAGATTGACGGTCAAAAAATCCCAAAATATATAAATGAATTTTGGACCTCAAAACAGAGAAAAGCAAATTCTATACATGAAATATCATATCGAGCTTGTTTCAAGCCACAACTTCCACATTTTTTCATTAATCTATTGACAAATGAAGAGGACATTATTTATGATCCATTTAGCGGTAGAGGAACCACTGGTATTGAGACAGGTCTTTTGAATAGAAATATCATACTGAACGATGTGAACCCATTAAGCGAGATAATTTCTTTGCCAAGATTTTTCATTCCCAAAATAGAGGAAATTGAAAAACGCCTTCGTAATATGCCTATGCAAGAAGAGGTAAAGGCAGAAATTGACTTATCCATGTTCTACTATGAAAAAACAGAAGTGGAAATTGTATCGATTAAGAATTATTTGAAAATGAGAAAAGACAAAGACGAGGAAGACAACGTAGATAAGTGGATTAGGATGGTGGCAACAAATCGGCTAACAGGACATTCGCCAGGCTTTTTTTCTGTCTACACACTTCCTCCAAACCAAGCCATCTCTCCCGAACGCCAGATAAGGATCAATAGAGAGCTTAACCAGAAACCAGAATATAGGGATACACGTAAACTTATATTAAAAAAGTCTAAATCCCTTCTTAGTCGGACAAAGAATGCCCAAAAAGAAAATCTTCGTAAAGCCGGTAAAAAGGCATTATTTTTGTGCAAAGACGCAAGGGAAACCGTTGAGATAGAAAACAAATCTGTCCAGTTGACAGTTACCTCACCTCCTTTCTTGAATATAGTTCAATATTCAAAAGACAATTGGTTGAGATGCTGGTTTAATTCCATTGATGACAAAGAAATAGAGAAAAAAATCACAATGTCTCTAACTGTTGCGGAATGGTGTAAAATAATGGGTGTAGTATTCACAGAATTATGTAGAATTACAAAATCTGGGGGATGGGTTGCATTTGAGGTTGGCGAAGTACGAAAGGGAACTATTAAACTCGATGAATACGTAGTGCCCCTCGGATTAAGAGCTGGATTTAGTTGCGAGTGTATAATAATAAATCTCCAGAATTTCACAAAAACATCCAACATATGGGGTATCAACAATATGGCTTTAGGAACAAACACAAATAGAATAGTTCTATTTAGAAAATATTGATAATAGAGAAACATCTCATAGAATGAAGGAAATAGAGCAAGAATATTTTAGTGCATTCTTATAATTGCAGCCAAAACCAACAATGTTTTAGTCGTGCACCATAAATATCTTACTAAATCTTCCCTCGCATCTCTAAGTTCAGTAATAATTTATCATAGTTAGATTAAAGATGTGGATAAACCTAACATTTTTTTAGTCTGAATAACCGAAGGTAAGGTGGATATGAGTCGGTGAGCGAGTCACGGGAGAATATCCTGAGGAAACTCCTCTCTCCAAGCAGAAGCGTGGCGCCACGAGGCGCGGTGGGAGACTGTCGGCAACAGAACAGAAACGAACCCAACTCAATTAAACAATGAAGAGGTATCTCGGAGGTTCCTGAGAAGGGATGAAACGGCTGACCCGCGTGGAGTAAGGCCAAACAGAAGCCTATGAAATCTGCATGAGGCTCGGGTAGGCCGCTTAGCGAAATCTCGCTTAAAACAGAAAGAGGGTTAAGTGTTGTTGGATGAGAATATTCTAATACACTCCCTACACTGCCGACACATATCCACAAATGATTTTTAACAAATCATTAAGATATTATCTGACTATAATTCACTTTCTTCATCTTGATTAGATAGAAGAAATATCAAAAAATGATTCAAAGAACGCATTACTTGAATTAACTATGAAATAATTTTATGGTCCTAGTTTTTCAATTAATTTATCTGTTATTTGCATTCGTAGAAATGTAATGTATTTATCATTAATAGAAAGCAAAAAAAACTTGAAACACTTAGATCAATATGTCATGCTCGCCACCAATCGAATGAAATGAAGTCCACATTCTCTTTCGCTGTGTCTGATATTGCAATTATGAATTGTTTTTTCACAGTTGTTGCGAGTCTCCCAGTAAGTACAATGCCTAAAGCTGTAAGTTTGTCACCTGGTTTGAGTACATCAACTAGATATGGAGCATGATCTATCCCTGGCCCTTGTTCATAAACTGCAAAGTCACATCCAAACTTTATTCCAGGAGTAACAATGTATCCTTTTTTTCTAAGGTGGCTATATACAAGATATTTTTCGTCAAATTCGCTGTATTGTGCTCTGCAAATTTCCTCTATCTTTTTCATGGATACCTTCTTTCTATCAATACTGCTGTGAGTTGTGAGTTTTTTTTCTTTAGTGAGATAGTATGCTTCTATCAGATCAAGAACGAGTGGAGCTTCGAATTCAAAGTTCTTTGGTTTGAAGATACCCAGAGGTTTACCGAAGTATCCCTCTTTGAAAAGCTGCTGGGAAGATTCAATATTCCAAAGAATAACATGGTCTTCTGCTAGTGTCCCACTGTGGCTGATTTTCTTTGCCATCTTTTTCCTTTTCTTTAGAGTCCTAGAGCCACTATCGTTATTGAATCTGATGCATCAAGGCATCTATCTGATAGGTCTTCTATCTCTTCCACAATATCTTTTAGAACAATTAAATCCTTGATTGAGTTTACTTCTTTGAAAATTTTTGCAATTAGAACCCGATATTTTTGATCAACAGTTCTCTCAACTTTCTGAACTTCTTGTGCCATTTCCAGTGCCTCCAGAGGATTTATAGAAAGAGTGTGAACAACCCGATTCAAATGATTTACAGACTCTATTGATAAATCTATGAGTTCTTTACAGTCTTTGTCAAGCCCAGCTTTTTTTAGAATTTTTGGAGATATTTGTTTAAATCTGAAGGCGGTGCCGGAAACATAACCCGCGATTTCTTCTATATCATAAGAGGTTCTCAGTAGATCTTCACGGTTTATCAACATATTTCCAATTTCTCCAAGTTCCCTTGTAAGGGTTCTTCTCAAAGATTCAGTATCATCTTCTGATTTTTTTATCTTTTCTATACACGCTTGAAGACCTTCTTGATCATTTTGAAGTAGGAATTCGTATGCCTGAGAGAGTCCCCTTGACGCATCTAAAACTGTACGAATCTCATCTTGCAATACTGCAAGTGTACGCCGTCGAGCTTGAATTTCAGCTTCTCCACTAAACATACATCAAAGGGTAATAGAGAGCCCGGATAAATATTACTTTTCTTGTAACATATTGTAAAGAACTTCATTTGTGTATGCAAATATTTGTGGATGTTGAATATATTGTTCTTTTCTAATTTCTTAATTCCAGAAACAAGTTCAAAAGCCGGCCATCATTCTCCATGAATAAGGTTCCACTCAGGTGTAGGCTTCACTGGTCTATGACAAGATCCGTCTTCATCTATATGTGGTTGAGGGAGTTTATTAGACCCACTTCGAGTGGCTACAACTGAGAGATCTATCGCATTCATACGATCAGTTCTAAAATCGAGATAATCACCTCTACTTAGATAGAATCTCTCAGGATTTTTTTCCATAACAGACATGGTATCATCAGGATATTTGCAATGCTCCCCTTTCACACAGTTTCTATCAGGGAGCCCAAATAGGTGAAGTATCTCATGTTCCACAATAAACCGTTCAAAATGAATTTCAGCCAATATCGCGTTATAAGACAAAAAAATGGGGTAAGATCCTTTACCAGATACAATAGTATATTGTCGACTTACGCATTTTGAAAGTGGAAAAACGAGTACTGTAATATTGGAATCATATTTTTCCTCCAAGAAGTTTGATTTAGGATCTATAAGCTCTTGCATTATTTGATTCATTGTTTCATTTTCATCAAACTCTGGAGTAGCAGCACCATTACCAAACTCAACATCTTCAATTCTATATATACCTCCAGTGTGAAAAGTGAAATAATATCCATTGAATATATCCAATGAGTTCATACGTTCTTTTGCAATCTGAGATGCCGCATTGATATCACTGTACCAATTTGGTAACAGATCATCTTCAAAATGATAAACATAATAGATACCCACTGATATTTCGTTTTCCTTCAAATTAGATGGATATGGATAAAGCAATATCATTATCAATATCACTCCAAATATTCCAATAATGAGTTGCCTATTTTGGTCAATCATATTATTCGTATAACTCTAAATATCATTGGGTTTAAATAAATCCATTTTAAATTTTTATTTTTACTTTCTTAATATTTGTGTTGTAGATTGATTATTTCATCTAAGTAGAAAAATTGAAATCTGATACGTTAATGCACTTTTTTTTATTTGTGTTATTAAAGAAAAAAAATAACTAATGAGTATTATCAGAATGTTTTGAGATTAATTTTTTTTGCCTCTTATACATTTTCAATAACTCTGTGTTGGAGGTACTATCTGAGACCCCTTTATCACTCCTAATACGGCCCATGAATTTTGGAAATCTTAAGGCTAGACCATTTCCCTTTCGAACAGTATCCATAGCCACTGTATGAACTGAACTCAAAGTTATCTCGGAACCCATCACTTCAATTACAACCTGTGGATTGAACCAAACATCAGCATCGATCTTCGAAACTACATTATTAGGCTTATTAGGTATCTTGATCGGTATGAGTATATTAAAAAATTTTATAAGATTTTCATCAGAGAAACCTGTCCCTACCTTGCAGACAGTTCTGAAATCGTTATTCACGGGATCATATGATGCCAATAGAAAAGCGCCATACTTTCCTTTCCGTCTACCTCTTCCATGAAATGCCCCTACTACAATAAGATCAAGAGAATCAGTAATCTCTCCGTTATATTCACGTTTTAGCTTTATCCAAGCGAACTCTCTTGCTCCGGCTCGATAAACACTCTTCTGATCTTTTACAACTAAGCCTTCACAGCCATCTGTAATAGCAGATGCCATAAATTCCTCGATTTCTTCAACTGTTGTTGCAACTTTAGAAGGAACAATATTTACCCTTGCATCATCCTTTACAATATCTACAAGAATATTCCTTCTCTTTTGGTAGGGTAATCCTGTCAAATCTTTCCCGTTTAGGAATAAGATATCAAAGAAGTTGATCGAAACAGGATAATCATTCACAGCCTTTTCTACACCGTGTTTACGACGTCGGTGCATTAATTCTTGAAATGGAAGATATGCACCAGTGTTAATATCGATAGCTACAACTTCTCCTTCTACAACATACTCTTTTCCCTTCAAATTTGACTTCGAAAGTTCCACTAAATCAGGATATTGACTAGTGATATTTTCTAGTCGTCTAGAAAATATCCAGAATTTGTGTGAATCACAACTAATTTGCACTCTTTCCCCATCTAATTTATACTCTAGAGCAGCAGTACCTCCCATTTTCTCAAGAATAGCCTTTCCAGAATCCAAACGCTCAGCCAACATTGGACGTATTGGATGTCCCAATTTTATGTGGAATTTCTCAATTTTTTTCAATCCATTCAGTGCTAAATTATTGGCAACTAGCCCCAAATCACCTGAAAGATTATATGCTCTCTCAATCTTTGGTCGATTCCCTTTATCATTTGTGAATGCTAATGCCAAAGCATCTAGAACTGTGTAATCTGCTATACCTAATCGAAGCTTTCCCGTTGCAGTTCTCAGTATGTACTTTGCCTCTTTCGGTGAAGCATCGGCCAGAAGTCTGTTTAGAAGACGGAGACGTAACCCCAGAGAACCTAGTCCAGAAGCTTTAGCAATACGGTCAAGGACATCATGAACTCTCTCAATTGTTAATTGTTCAGAAAAAAGTGTGATTTGACCTTTATTTTGTAACAGATCTTCTGCAACAGACCCAATATCCCCAAAATGATAATATTTTTTTTCTATCTCTTTCAAGCTATGACCAGATGTAAATGCAATTGCACGCATTACAGACCTATCTGCAAGACCTATCTCGATACCCATAAAGTCAGGATGTATCTTGCCTTGAGTCAGATAAATCACTTTATCCACCAATTCATTTGGAGTTTTCACAATTAAGTCTGCAAGAAGTTGAGTTAGCTCAAGCCGCTTTGTGGTAGCCTCCATTGCTTCATATGTAGCAGCTACTTCAGAATATAACAAAAGATTAACTCATCAACCAGTTTAAAACAGACAAATAGTCAGATATTAAGGTTAAAGATTTGCCAAATATAAACATCACCTAATTAATGCAATTGAATGTAAAAAAAAAGCAACAAGCCACTATCTAAATTATTTGTGCGATGATACAAAACCGAGATTCCAAATCTTTCTGAAAAAATAACTATTGCAACCGATACAAATAGCATAATGATTCGCCCAGACAATAATGTTATGGCATCAATCATTTCGTTTTCAGATACAAACCCTCATTTCTCTAAACAATTGTGTGCTTAGTTTTATTTAGCTACAACTGATAATATTTTTTTGGCATTCCTAGAGGTACACAACATATGTTAACCTAACAGAAATAATAGGCAAAATACTTTCTGGAGTTTTGATTTATGGTGAGATTACTCAGTAAGAATATTGATATTCTGATTTGCCAGAAAAAGAAATTTCCATGAGAGATTTGACAAGAATTATTAGGATAGTATTATCAGCTCCTTTTGTTGATACTGACCAATTGAAGATCTTCAAGATAAAAAAGTATATTATCAGTGGTATCATAATTATTTTATTAATTAGTATTACAATAATTTTTTTATTTCCATCAAACTTTGAGCAAGATGAAGTCAGTTCATCATTTTTTGTAGAAAATGGGCTTTCGTACTTTAATGGTGATAAGATTCTTGAGAACCAAGGTAAACCTTGTGGGCAGTGCCACAGTATTGTATCAATGGGAGTTGTATATGAATACGATATAGCTCCAGATTTATCAAAATCTTTTCTTGAACCACCAAACTGGTATAGGGAACTACCAGATTTCGAAGGTAATGCAACTAAACTCACAAACTATCTGAGAAATCCATCAACTGGAACAATGAAACTCAGTTTACAAGATAACCCTTTAACCCCAGTTGAAGTAGACTCTCTAGTTGACCTTCTAATGTATGCCTCTCGCCAAGGTTGAGGCATCATCCACATATTCTATTTAAGCCAGGACTAAGTGATGAATAGGTAAATGTGGACCTGTTATTGGCTAATAAGGCAGATTTGGGCCGACCAGAATTCACAACATTTTTGTAACTAAAAACAGGTTCAAACCCACTTTCCAAATATAGAAATGATTGTAAATATATAAGATTAGGCATATTATAACTAAAGAGCGATATTACATAAAATAAATTAATCTATAGTTATAGATAAGTTACGATATTTTATCCCATATACTAAATGACATATACTTTGTAGACGTTTACCCGTGCTATCAACATTTAATTATTGATGTAATTCGGTTAGTCTTCCAAAACTTCTTCCTTTTTAGCAAAGTATGTTCGCATGTTACGTCTCATCAGAAGAGTCATAGAAATGATGTGGGAACTTATTAAGATCAGAATTAAAACCGGAGCTTGAGGGGCAAACACAAATGGCGAATCAGCGCCAGCGAGACTTACCTCAAGGATGTTAACCATGTTATCCGTTAGTCCGAGAACATTCCAGACAATTGCTGAGACCCAAGCCAAGAGTGCGCCCCGCCT
>JASLOE010000002.1 GCA_030745655.1 Nitrososphaerales archaeon
GGTTGAGGAGACAAATTATTCAATATCTAAGTAATAATGCTCTTGGTTTTATTTAACTACAATAAAATTTCTTTTATTTGAGTCAAATAATCAAGAAAAGGAAATAATAAATACTTCATCTTCAGTCGGCTCACTGAGATAGATAATTGTGAAGCTTCAACGTTTCTCCAATGAAGCATTTGAATATGCAAAAATAATGAAGAGATATGCTGATGAATTTCCAGATATTATTTTTAATCAAAAAGCAGAAATAGAGAAAATATATGATATATTGGAGAATTGTTCTTCTGTACATATTTATGGAAAAGGGAGATCTGGTGCAATTGCTGTTTGTTTTGCTTTACGGTTGAGCCATTTCGAATTCAAACCTGTAAACTTTTTGGGTGATGTAATAAAGAACGTTATATCTTTGGATGATATGGTTATATTATTTTCAGGGTCTGGTGATACTTCTGAGGTTGTAGAGGTTGCGAAAAAAGCTCATAAAATTGGTGCAAAAATTGTATCAGTTACATCGTATAATAACACATCTCTAGCAAAGTATTCTGATGTTCTGTTATTATTACCTGGTGGAATGGAAAAAGGGAAAGGATGGAGTTATCTAAAAGCTCAACTTAATGAGCACCCAACATTTTATGGGGGTGGAGAATTTGAGTTTTACGCTTATCTCCTGCAAGAAACAATTCTAAGTGCAATAGGTGTTCATAGAGATATTGAAGGGAGCATTATTGCAAAAACTCATGAGCGCGATGAGACTCTAAACGACTAATTTAATTCAAATCATCCTGCATATCAATCTTAATTAGCATTTATTAATCTGATTAAGACCAAACTTTTCCTCATTTAGATGCATAGTTTATTATTACATTAAAAATAAAAATAAATATGCCAATGGTACAATTAATGTGATGCTTAATATTGTTGCAACCTTTCCCCATACTCCAATCTCTAATTGATACAAACTAGTCGGTTTCTTTACTGCACCATATGCTCTTGCTTCCATTGCTTCTGCCAAATCTCCACTTCGAAGGACTGCATCAACTATCAATGGAATAAGTATTGGAATGAAACGTCTAAATCTCGAAAAAATGTTTCCTTTTTGTAGTTCTAGTCCTCGCGATTTTTGTGCATCCATTATTTGAAGTGCATCCATCATCAGGACAGGAACAAATCTTACTGCTGTAACAAAGGCGAACACAATATCTCTTGGTAGACGGAACCACTTCATGACTAGCTCTAATTCATCAGGAGGAGTAGTGAGAAAGAAGATAGAAGTTGAACCAACAATTGCTAAAAACCGAACTGCAATTACAAATGCATCCATTAATGGATAGCCTACGAGAATATTGATTGAAAATATGATGATTGCGAAAAACAAAGTATAGGTTAGTGTTCTACTTATTCTTCTCAATATCTTAGATATACTGGCTATTGCAAATATTCCTGAGAGAGCTATTATGACTTCAGGCAGTGAACCAACGAGAAGTGATAACGTGAAAAGTTCTATAGATACTAAAAGTTTAACACGAGGATCTAGTTGGTGGAATGGAGAAGTTATGCGTCTAAATATAAATCCTTGAGCTATCCATTGCATTTCTAATCACTTTTTAATTTACTGATAACCCATTGTTTAGCATCATAAATATTCGAAAATGCGCCTGATGATTCACCATGTATTTTTTCTGATAATTCTTGGAGTTGAGGTTTAACAATTCTAGCTTTATTCAATAACTCTCTTTCTTGAAAAATCTTACCAGCTTTATTGTCCGCAATTATTTTTCCCCCACACATGACTATGACCCTAGGTTGAAGAGGCCAGATGAATTCAATATCATGTGAAACTATCACAACTGTCTTACCTTTAGATACAAGCATTTGAATAATCTTAATGAGGCGTTCTTTTTGAATAAAGTCTTGACCTACTGTGGGCTCATCCATAACCACAACATCCGGGTCCCACGCCAATACTGATGCAATACAAAGACGCTTTTTTTCTCCTCCACTCAAAAGCATTGGTGATGTGGTTCGGTATCTCTCTAAATCAAAGAAATTCAGTGCCCACTCTAGTCTTTCTGATATTGCCTCTTCTTTAAATCCAAAATTCTTTAAAGCGAACTTTACTTCATTTTCAACACTTTCTGAGAAGATTTGATGATCTGGATTTTGAAAAATTATTCCTATTTTTCGAGATAAATTAGCTACACTTTCATCATTTGTATCCATATCAAAAGCAGTTACCTTTCCTTTACTTGGTTTTAGTAGTCCATTTGTATGTTTTATGAGAGTGGTCTTTCCTGCTCCATTCTCTCCCACTATTGCCAAAACTTCTCCTTTTCTTATTTTTAGATCAATATTTCTAAGTGCTAAAACTCCATTTGGGTGTCGGTATTCTACAGAAGAAAACTCTATCATTTTAAAATCAGTTTTAGATTTGTTGCTAGCTCATCTGCAGATAAAGGAATCTTGCCAAAAACCGGTTTTTCTTCGTTTAGAATTCTATGTAAACGAGTAATTGTTGGAATTCCTATACCAATTCTTGGGAGTTTTTTTTCTGTTAGAACTTTTCTAGGTTCTCCATCAAATAGAATTTTACCTTTACTCATACAGATTATCCTTGTAGCTGCATTGATGAGAAGATCAAGTCTGTGCTCGACAATGAGTATTGTTACTCCAAGATTCTGATTAATTTTTTTTATGATCTCTACTAACTCCAATGCGGTGAATGGATCCAAAAGAGAGGTTGGTTCGTCCAGAATGAGTATTCTGGGTTTCATTGCTAAAACACCTGCCAATGCAACTTTCTGTTTCTGCCCATCTGATAATTCATGTGGTGCTCGATTTACCAATTTCTCTATATTCAGAAGCTGAATTGCCCAATCAACTTGTTCACGGATTTTTTCATGATATAATCCTAAATTCTCTAATCCAAATGCTACATCGCGTTCTACTGAAAACATGAATATCTGGTTCTCCGGATTTTGAAAAACGAAACCTACTTTCTTTGCTATTTCTGTTATTGAAGTTTCATCAACCGATGATCCATCAATAGACACTTTTCCTGATGAATTACCTGGATACATGTGTGGGATTAGGCCATTTATTGATCTTAGAAGAGTTGATTTACCACATCCACTAGGTCCTGCAATTAATATTATTTCTCCAGGAGATATTGCTAGATTAATATTTTGTATTGCTGGTTCTTTACAGTTCAGATAACTATAGGTACGATCTTCAAAAGATATTATTAAACCATTATTAGACTTTCTCTCCTCAGGTACCATACCTCTTTCTATATGTAATGTGGATATATATTCACACTCCATATTTTACAGGTATACGTATTGCATTACTAACCGCCCTAATGACCATTCGAGCTATCAATATTGAATATAATGCCACTGAAAAATTAAAGAATGCTATGAATAGAAGCATTGTTCCTGGAGGGAGTCCGAGAATCTGTTCTAGGTCTCCTATTGGTGCATTAAAACCTAAAGGTGGTGGCATCGGTAATAGCAGTGCGTTTACTCCAGTCATGACTAATACTCTAACGGATGGCCCTATTATTATCGTCAACCAGAACAACCGAGCACTACTCTGAAACCTTGAGCTTTTCTCAGTTATTCGGTATACTATTAGTAATCCCATTATCATAGCTATTATTGCTAATAAATTGTATATTGGTCCTGCTTGAAGTGTTCCTGGGAAAATAACCAATAAACTTAGGAAATTTATGATAGCTACAGCCAAACTTATGTTGCTTCCATAAAGATAAAAGGCTGCAATTATCGGAATCTCCCAAAATTCATATATTAAAAATGGGGCATATGGTGCTGGCATCTTTAATGGAGAAATATGTAACACTATGGTAATTGCAGCGAATATTGCGATAGATGTGATGGATTTGCTTCGGTTTAAGGTATATTTTGATGTTGATTGCTCATTTCCTGATTGGTTTCTTATTTCTGGCAAGAATGGTTCGCATAGCTCCTCTCTCTCCATATCATAATAAGTTTATTGTAATTACCAATAATATAGTAATGATTTATGTTTAGAATTCATTACTTTAAACTCTTTTTCTTAATATCTAAAGAATTCTCTACTATCCTAAATACACTATTAACTAACTTCTCAGGAGAAGTGTTTAAAGTGAATGAGGATGCAGTTGGATGTCCTCCTCCAACACCGCCCATATTCTCTGCAATTATTTGTGCAATATTAATTCCTAAATGAATTCCAGTTATTTTGTGAAAAGAGTGCGAAGCCCGTAAGCAACATCTTGACCTTCCTGCATCTTCACCCACGGCAATCGCCAGGTCAGCTCCCAAATCTATCATAGCTCTTGCAACCGATGCTTGATGAGACCCTATCTTAGTCAATCCAACCACCCAGTCTCCAAGAGTAAAAAGTGAAAGTCGCTGTATGCCTTTCAAACGTGCAATTCGTTCAGATCTATCCCTTGACATTCCTCCAATCTCCATGGAATCTCTAATTGAGGCTCCTCTTTCACAAAGTTTTGAAACAATTTTGATGGTGTTATGGTCAGCGAGTCTCAAATGTTGTGAATCAAAGATTATTCCTGTTAATAGAACCTGTGCAACATCTTTAGAAATAGTTAATTTTAATGTCGAAAAGATTTCTGTAACTAATTCACTTGTAGAAGTTGCCATCTCATTTGTAAAAACATAGTCTGCGATATCAGTTATCGTATTGTTGAGAGGATGATGATCCAGAAATACTTTCAGACATTTTGCATTCTTAAATGGTTCAGCGTATTCCCCAAGAAGTGCAAGATGACCGGTATCCACAACTACAGCCAAGTCAATATTGTCAAAATCTATTTTTTCATTCTGTTGAACAGGATATTTCTCTGCAACCCTTCTAGCAGGTAAATTTAATCCTTCTGGTGCAACAACTTCTACCTGAACACCTTTTTTGATTTTATTAAGAATATTTGTAACTCCATAAGCTGAGCAGTAAGCATCAACATCCGCATGCCTATGACAAATAACAATAGCCCGATTCAGCCGTTTAGGTTTTAAGAATGGGAATTTGGATGGGGCTCTTTGGTATCGTTTAGTTATTTTGTGATTGCGCCTTTCCACTACTAGCTTCTTCAATCTTAGCCTGAATCTCCTTCAGACTACCGCGTACGTTATTTTCTTGTTTTGCAAGAACGGTTACTCTTGTGTTGCCAAGTTCTCTACGCTCATTGAGTTCTTTCAACATATCTTTTTTATTAGTTTTTACTAATAGTGAACCTACTGATTTATAGATATTTGCTGTATCAACTGTTTTATCGAGCTCTGCAAGAGCTTTTTCTACTTCTGTTAACTCCATTTCAACTTGTTGTTTTTGAATCATTATTGCTTGAAGATTCTGTTGTGCCTGTTCAAACCTTGTAAGATGTTCTCTTATCCAAGGTGGTACTTCTTCTTTACTCAATAAAAAACCCTTACAACAATCTCCCTATTCTTTCATAGATAAGCTTTTTTTATTACAAGATCTAAAGTTCAGTAGAAAGTGTTTCATATGATGCTTTTACAAGATTAAAGTACGAATTTACCCCCGCTCTTAAATCTCCTAGGTCAGAAGCGTTTAGTTTCAAAGTAAGATGTTTATCATTTGTTTCTACCTTTGTATGAACAAATCTTTCTGAACCATGAGAAGCTTCAGGCTTTAGTGCTTCAGAAAGAGCTAACCCAATGTTTGAATCAAAAGTAAATTTGATTTCAGCAATAACATTTACAAATGGTTGCTTGTCCGTCTTTGAAAACTTAGGCTGTGACATCGTAGGCACCACCTGCTACTTTGTAGCTACACATGGGGCAAACCCAAATGCCTGCAACCTCTCTTTTGAACTTTAATGAACCGCATTCTGGGCATCTTCGCTTCTTTTTTAGAAGACGATAAACTCTACTGTATTTTTTTCTAACAGATGCACCATATTTCTGACCAAGCCCTTTTAATGCTTTATTTTTTTTTGGCAAGTTCCACACTTTTCTTTATCTTTTTCCTTATTGATTCACCATTCTTTAAAGCTGTATCCACTGCAAGTTCTATCTGTTTTAGAGAAAAACCACCTGGAAATCCCTTCTGTCCAGCACAAATTGAATTTTTTGTTGTTGTTGTAATTGTAAATCGTGCTTCCATGACCGTTTCTTCATCCAACGTTGGATCAACAACGATTGCATCATTTATTAGTGCCATCGTAGTTGATACAGGTATCAATTTTGTAACTAGAGGAATCTGTTTTCCAGTATCTTCTATTTCTCCTTCCTTAATGATTTTATATTTGGGCATTTTTGCTGTTAGAAGAGCTGCTACTGCTGCATAAGATGCCGCATCAAAGAGGTTTCCGTCTACGTTAAGAACGCTGATATCCACAAAAACAGCTAAAACTTTCTTTCCTTCGACGATACAGAGATCTGTAAGTTCAATCATTTTAGATTCACGTACTCCTCTATCTACCACTCTAGCTAGTTCTATTACCTCTGCATTAGGTGGACCCGGTTCAGCCCATGATGCTGCAATGGGAAGGATTTCAGATGTTACAATTAAAAGGCCCTTGTCAGGAGTATCATCGAAAGGTACACCCGTTTGAATTTTTATACCTGCAATAACTTCTGTATTACCGAGAGTAACTTTCGCAGAACCATTTGCCTTTTCAATCACTCCTGGCTCAATAGATAAAGATCGAGTTTCAAGTAATTTTCTTCCATCGATTCGTTTTCCTTTTGATATTTCTTTAAGCATTTGTTCATACTTCAGGTATTCAACAACTAATGATTTTTTTGAAGCCATTTATTCACGCCTTCTCGTTTCCAAAGTATTTGTCATTCAAGGCGTTTCGTTGCATTTCATAAACCTTTAAACAACCTTTTTTAGCTAATTTGAGCGCTTCAATAAACTCTTTATGGGAAAAATCACCATCTAGTTGCAGAAGCGTAACTTTTTCTAGATTGGGTAGAATAGCCATTGGTAAATCAGCATCTCCTTCCATATCCTCTACTTCATCGAGGTCTAATGCTACTTTTCCATCTATTTTTCCGGCTGCACACCCAGAAGTTAGGTCTCGCATGTTAATTCCTGCATCTGCTAATGCTAGAGAAGCTGCAGTTACACCTGCACACCTTGAACCTCCATCTGACTGCAAAATTTCCACATACACATGTATGGCTGTCCGCGGATAATCTGTCATAACAATTGCGGGTTCAAGAGCCTCACTTATAATCTTGGAAATCTCTGTCTCACGCCTGGAGGGTGCAGGATTCTTTCGTCTACCTGTTGAGAATGGTGTCATATGATAACGACATTTGAGAATAGCTGATTCCGTTTTCATCATGTGCTTTGGATGCACATCTTTGGGCCCATATACCGCTGCCATTACTTTGTTTCTACCGAATTCTATATATGCTGAACCATTTGCATTATCTATGACTCCAACTTTCATTTTTATTGGCCTTAACTCATCTAATTTTCTTCCGTCTAATCTACGGTTTTTCGAATTTAATAATTTACTCATTCTTTTTCACCATTATTTGATCCAGATAGAAGGTCTTGAACCTTTTGAGTGAGATCCGCTGTATGCGCCTCATGATTAATAAGATCTAGTGCAGATTTTGCTAAAATTATACCCTCTGGATTACCGGATATCATAACAAGCCCATTTTGACCAACAGTTAATCTACATTTAGAATAGTTTTCAATCGTTTTTATCATTGCACCCTTCTTTCCTATAACTCGAGGAACCTTTGTAGGGGATATTGATACAATTTCTCCTTGATTTATTCGGCCCAATCCAGGACCGGATACTGAGAGCAAAGGATCCCTTGTTCTATCAAAAGCTAGGATTTTAGCAGTAACTAAATCTCCAATTGCAAATTTTTTAGTGAGTGAATCTCGCGCTGGAGAATAATCTCTTCCAAATACTGATTGAGCAAGCAGAAAACTGGAGAAGCAGGAATTTATATCGACTTCCCACGCAAAGGCTGAATGATCAATAATCTTTCCAACAACCAGATCATCTTCTCGTGGTATATATGGCCCTGTTAGGGGAATAACTCGCAGAGAGTCATTTATTACTTCTGCCATACCTACTCTGGTCGAATAGAATTTATCTTCTATTTGATATACATTGGAAGTTCTATTATACCTTCCTTTTCCCACAAGTTCTCCAGGGGTAACATATTTTCTCTTTACTTCGGGCATATTATACAACCTCAATATTTGCTTGAGCTGACCCCTTTGTAACAGAATTTAACTTTTCCATCATTGAAGTATGGACTCCTCCAGGAATCTCTACTACTGCATTCCAAGACCCATCGGAACCCCACTCTTCATTTGAGATTTCACCAAATATCTTCATTGCACCTATAGCTTGAGGTGAAAATTGTGGAGGGACCCTTATGCGAATTTTCATTTTTTCGGATTTTAGAGGGATTATTGTCCTTAATTGTTCAATAACGACTTTAGATTGCTCTTGAGCATCCTTAAATGGATCTATTGAAATCTTCACCTCTTGAACTGCCTGCTCAATTCTTGTAGGTGGATGTGGAAGACCAGTTCTTGGATCAATAAAATTTCTGGCAATAATTGCAATTATCTGTTTGCGTTTATCTTCTGTCTTCTTACGTCTTTGTTCAGTTGTTAATTGAAGTTCTCCTTTCTCTAGTACCAGCTTCGCAGCTTCTGAGTGATCCATAGTTTTGAAATGTTTCTCAAGTTTTTCTGAATTTACCCTTTGTCCTTTTGATGAATCTGAATAGACTTCATCTATTGCTATTACTTGAGACACGTCTATATTCCGCCCAAGCTTGAAGCTAAGCGCGTTATCTGGATGAACCAATATCTCAAACCGATCTCCGTTTGCAGTAAAACGAACTGTTGTAAACTTGTTCTGCATATTTTCTGACCTTCTTTACCATTTTTCTAATTCAACAGTAGTTTTTAAGGGCTATAAAAAGTTGGTCAATTACAGATTATAAATAATGTTCAAAAATATTTTTTCATTCTGATTTTGTCTTTGTATCCTTTGTTTCCCTATTCTTAGCTTTTGAAGCAATTTTCTCAATTTCTTCAGCAGTTAGTCGTTTCATTTGATGTGTACTCATATTAACCGTCGCTATCTTGATGTGATCAAAATCTGACTTGTCTTCGCTTATGAGGTAAATAGATTCAGCTGCTAAGATACAAGCTTCTTCCAAACTCAAGTCAGTATTATAATTCTTCTCAAGATATTCTGTAACTTGATCACTTCCAGAACCAATTGCGATAGCATCATACGGTAAGTAGGTTCCACTTGGGTCTGTAAGAAATAGTTCAGATCCATGTTTACTTGCACCTGCAATTATTAGAGACACTCCAAATGGTCTTACACCTGCGTATTGAGTAAACTGTTGTGCCATATCGGCAATTTTACGTGCCACTGATTCAACAGTAGTTATTTCATCATAAACTAATCGATTACTTTGTGCCGCTACTCTGGCTTGATCCACTTGCATACGTGCATCAGGAATATATCCTGCTGCTACTACCCCTATATGATCATCAATCTGAAAAATCTTCTGACTTACACTCCCGCTCTGGAGTTTTCTACTTTTTTCTTCTACCGCCATTACCACGCCATCCTTAGATTTAATACCAACTGCAAGGGTCCCTCTTCTTACAGTTTCAATAGCATATTCAACTTGGTACAATCTACCATCTGGAGAAAATACAGTAATAGCTCTATCATATCCTTGCTGTGCTGGGAACAATATTCTTAACCCTAGGACGAGTGAAAATTAAGCCCAATTTAAATGTTTTAAAATCAGAAAAAAAGAGGTTAGGGTAATTATATAGTATGTGTTTATCGGATAGTTTCTCCTTTACACAATTGAGTTTATGCGATAAAGACAGCTGCAGCTATTACTGTTGTCCATACATCGTGTTTTGCTCCTCTTGCAGATTGGGTTATCTCTGTTGTTTTGATGATAAGCCCACTAGTTTTGAAGAGTTGTTTCTTTTCATCCCAGGCTGTCTCTGGGTCGAATGGTAATCCCATAGTTGTAGCTAACATAGTTGCAGCTAAATCTTCCGCATAGTCTCCAACTTTTATTTCTGTCTGTCCAAAACAATGATGTTCTGAGACGTAACCATAATTCTGTTTTTTTGAAGGAATAGCAACACCTACTGAAGCTGCAAGTAACCGATTAGGCTCATTAGAGCTATTTCTTGATAATACCACAAATGTTATTTCTCCTGGTTTAAGCTTCTTAATTCCTTTCTCTTTCGTGATTTGTTTGCAACCAGGTGGAATGATACTTGTAACATTAACAAGATTACAATACTGTATTCCTGCAATCCGTAAAGCCAATTCGAATGACTGCAATTTATCTTTATGCTTACCAACACCTTTAGTTAAGAAGAAGTATCGTGGAATCAATTGCTCAAGTAATTATTATTTGGTTTATTAATATTTGCCAACCAAAATTTATAGAACAAAAAAGGCAGATGTACTGTTTTCATTATCTACCAACTGGAAAGATCGACAGCTAAAGGTTTCTCTCTAGATCAAATTCTTTAATTAGCATATATTGATAGGGGAAATGATTTGAATGATACAAATGAATATCTAATTTTCAGTGGTCATTCCCTTATTAGATCAAGCCATAAAACTACCCTTGAAGTCACAAAAGAATCTAATCTCACAAAACAAGGCACCTGCATAATAGGTGTAAATGCTAGCAAATCATGCGAAGATCTGAATCCAGAATTTAAGAAAAAAATTTCTAATGGGCAAACAAGGGTAATTATTACAATTAATGTAAATGATGAAAAATTCACTATTGTTGCAAGAGGGCATCCGTCTCTCAAATTAACAGATCCTGAAGACATTGTTATTCGAAAGAGCTCATTTGTATGTGATAGAACTTTGGCTATTCACGCAAATAAAGCTGCTTCAGATGTTCCTAAACATATTGTCAATTTGCTAAAAGATACTAATTCACGATGTTCAATGGAAATTAAACTTAAGACCGTGATTTCTGAAATTTTTTCCTAGCCTCTGAAATAAGGTCTGTAAGTGCTGCAAATGCTTGCCCTACATCTTTCATTTTCACAACAATAATTGTATCAGTGTAACAAGAAACTGTATCTTCAATATTAACATGCCTTCTTGAAACCTGATTATAGAATGCTGTAAGACATCCAGGTGTCTTAGCTATTGTTTCTGGGCTATTGATTATTATTGCTGCAAGATTAATTTCTTTTTCTAGAATAACCTGACCCTTGAACGGTGTCGTCACCTTCTCAAGCATTCTTTGATCAATAATCAATGTTATAGCTGAAATACTCTCAGAAACTTGTATGAATTCATCTTGATTTTCAGTAAGCATTTTCCGTACAGTTTCTAAGGACCTTTTAGTATTTTCAACTGAAATTTTTGCTATATCTGTTCTGACATTTATTGTGCTTCCAGATATAACGCGAGATACCTCGGCAGGAGGTGCTTTATACTCACCTCTGATTCTTTTTATTGAAGTAACCAAACTCTCCATATTTACCTTATGATTAATCGATACTTCCACTTTCGGTGCAATTAATCTTGCAATTGCACTGATATTGCCATATCTGTATTGAAGAGAATCTTGTATTGAAAGATCTCCATCTACTACTTCCTTAACAGCACGGGAGATTGTTTGTTTGACCAATATCGGAACAACACTACTAGTAATGTGATGAAATAGAACAAAAACTATAAAAACTTTCTGTTTACAGCTGTTACAACCGGAAATGAAAGGCAAAGTAGTCTTGGCCTATTCTGGCGGCTTAGATACGTCGGTCGCCGTGAAATGGATACAAGAAAAATATGATTCAGAGGTAGTGACCGTTACACTAGATATTGGTCAGGTAGATGATGTAGGGGAACTCAAAGAAAAGTCGTGTAAAACTGGTAGTGTAGCGCATTATACTATTAATGCCCAAAAGGAGTTCATAGAGGATTATGTATTCCCTTCTATTAAGGCCAATGGTCTTTATGAAGGTAAATATCCTTTGGGAACTGCTTTAGGACGACCATTGATAGCTGCTAAACTAGTTGAAGTGGCTAACAAAGAAGGTTGTTACGCGATTGCGCATGGCTGTACAGGAAAAGGTAATGATCAGGTACGATTAGATGTTACTGTTCAAGCTCTAAACCCTAAACTAAAAATTATTGCTCCTATCCGTGAATGTAATCTTACGCGAGATCAAGAAGTTGAATATGCAAAGTCTCACGGTATTCCAATTTCTCACAAGGCCCGTAAATATAGCATTGATCAAAACTTATGGGGGCGTGCCATTGAAGGTGGTCCACTTGAAGACCCATCTATCGAAGCATCTAATGATGTTCTTGAATGGTCCAAACCCGTCGAAGATACTCCTAATGAATCAGAATATCTTGAACTAGAATTTCATGGTGGTGTTCCCGTTTCAGTTAATGGTAAAAAAATGGGAGGAGTAGAACTAGTAAATCTGGTTAATCATAAAGCTGGTTCCCATGGTATTGGGGTTATTGACCATCTTGAAGATAGATTGGTTGGGATAAAATCTAGAGAAGTTTATGAAGCACCTGCTGCTGTAACTATCATTGAAGCCCATAAAGACCTTGAGAAATTAGTGTTAACTCGTAATCAAGTTGAATTCAAAGCTATTGTTGAGCAACGGTGGGCATGGTTGGTGTACTCGGGCCTTTGGGTTGATCCATTACGGGTTAATTTAAATAATTTTATAGATTCTACTCAAAAGAAGGTGGAAGGTAAAGTGAAGATTAAGCTATTCAAAGGGAATGCTGGAGTTGTTAGTCGATCTTCTCCATATTCTCTTTATGACTCTGAACTTGCAACATATTCATCTTCATCCACTTTTAATCAAAAGACTGCAGAAGGTTTTACAGATTTGTGGGGACTTTCTTCAAGAGTTGCTCATAATGTAAACTTTGAGAAATCCAAAGAGGATGATACTGATTGAACACAGATATACTTCGTGGAAGGCGTCTTGGAAACTTAAACGCTGAGAGTGTAAAATATACTGCGTCTACAGTTTTTGACACAATCTTAGTGAACCCTGTAATCGAGATCAATAAAGCACATATGGTGATGCTTGTTTCTCAAGGAATTGTCAAGAAATCACAGGGAGCCAAATGTCTGGAAGGTTTAGGAAATCTCAAGATAGGTGATGAACTTGATCCGATACTTGAAGACGTCCATATGAATGTCGAATCTCAATTAACAAAAATAGTTGGTACCAATATAGGAGGACAACTTAATCTAGGGAAGAGCAGGAATGATCAAGTTTCTACTGCAATACGTATGGCTTTAAGAACATACTTATTGAAAATAATAACTAATCTAATAGAGTTTAGATTAATCATATTGGAAAAAGCGGAAGATCATCTTGAAACAATAATGCCCGGATATACTCATCTCCAACATGCACAACCTACTACACTTGCGCACCATCTCATGGCATACCACGATTCAATGTATCGAGATTGTGAACGATTGATTGAATCCTATCTTAGGTTGAACATAAGTCCTCTTGGATCAGCTGCACTCACATCAACAAGCATAAAGATAGACCGTAACATTACAGCTCACCTATTAGGTTTTGATGGTTTGATTGAAAACTCAATGGATGCCGTTAGTTCAAGGGACTTTGCTGTCGAAGTAGTTTCAGACCTAGCACTTACAATGACTAATATGAGTAGGATAGCGGAAGAGTTAGTGTTATGGAGTTCAGAGGAGTTTGGAATACTTGAGATTCCTGATGGGTTCGCTTCAACAAGCAGCATTATGCCTCAGAAGAAAAATGCAGTAGTTGCTGAGTTGATACGTAGTAAAACATCCTCAGTGTTTGGGGATATGATTGCAGTTATTTCTATTCTGAAATCTCTACCATACAGCTATAATATCGATATGCAACAACTAACTCCTCATCTCTGGAACTCTTGTGAAATTACCCTGTCCTCAACAAAGGTAATTGCAGGAATGCTTGACAAAGCTATATTCAATGAGAAACGACTTGCAGACTTATCAAAAGACGAAGTAGCAATGGCTACAGATTTGGCTGATTATTTAGCCGTAAATAATGAAATCCCATTCCGAACTGCCCATCTAATTGTAGGTGATTTGGTGCGGATTTCTATTGACCAGAAAAGGGTTTTTCGAGATGTTATCCTCAACGAGCTTTCAAAAACTGCAAAACAATTGGGCGGGAAAGATGTTTCAGTATCAGTTCATTTGGTTGATAAGTTACTTGACCCAAAAAAAAGTGTTGAATCAAAGGTTTCAATCGGAGGGCCTAGTCGTAGTATGGTGTTACAGATGATTAAAAAAGGAAAAAAGAATATTACATTTACAAAAACGTGGGTTTCAACACGAAGGAAAAAACTCAAATCTGCAGAGAAAGCGTTAGACAAATCTATATCTGAGATTATTGGAGGTGACTCAAACTGAAAACATTATGCAAAGAATGTAGTGGTGAAATAAAAGTGCCTGATGACGTTGTAGTAGGTGAGATCATTACCTGTCCAGACTGTGGGTCTGACTTTGAAATCTTTAGTATTCATAAGAAAGAAATCGAAATCAAGCCTGCAGAAACTGTAGGTGAAGATTGGGGTGAATAGAAAATGATCTGCTTGGGAATAATTTATGATCGCTTACGTTGGGAGGAGAAAGAATTGTCGAAATCAGCGGATGCTAGAGGACTTGATGTTAATCGGGTAGACGCAAAAACTATTAGTTTGGATTCAGATTGGAGTTCAACTGATACCCAAGATAAGTTTGGAAATATCGTCCTCCAAAGATGTATTAGCTATTTCAGGGGTCTTCATACTACAGCTTTTCTTGAAAGTAAAGGGCTAAAGGTGATTAATTCAATGGATGTAGCATTAACATGTGGAAACAAGCTTCTTACAACCTTGAAACTTGAGAAAGCTAATGTTCCTACACCTAGAACTTTGTTTTCATTTACTGCAGAAGGAGCTATTGAATCTCTTCAGACTATTGGGTACCCTGCCGTTCTTAAGCCTGTGACTGGAAGTTGGGGTAGAATGGTAGTTAAATTGAACGATAAAGAAACGGCTCAAGCTATGATCGAAATGCGTTCTAAGATTGAAGGTCCATTGAACCAGATATTCTACATTCAGGAGATGGTTGATAGGCCCCCAAGGGATATACGAACAATTGTTGCTGGTGATAAAATTGTTGCATCTATTTATCGACATGCATCTCCAGGTGAATGGCGCACGAACGTATCTATTGGAGGTAAAGGTGATATTTGCAAAGTGACTAGTGAACTGGAAGATGTAGTTTTAAGGGCCGCTGATACTGTTGGCGGAGGGTTACTTGGTGTAGATGCTATGGAATCAGAAAATGGAATATTGATACACGAGATTAATAATACCGTTGAATTCAAAGGCGCAGCATCTGTATGTGGTGTGGATATTGCCAATGAAATCATATCATACATATTAGCTCAGAATCGAAGGTGATATTAATTGAGAATAGGTGTTATTGGTGCATCTGGGTTTGTTGGAGGAGAGCTCCTAAGGTTACTTACACTTCACCCTGAGGTAGAAGTCACTTCTGCAACATCTAGAAAATATTCAGGTAAATATATCTACAGAGTCCACGCAAACCTGAGAAACCTGACAGACCTACAATTCACAGACCAGAATCTCGAAAAAATTATTGATTCCTCAGATCTCATTTTTACTGCCGTACCACACGGTACAGCAGTTGATATTATGCCAAGGCTTGTTGAATCAGATATTAAGATAGTGGATATGAGTGCAGATTTCAGACTAAAAAAACCCGATAGTTATCCTATGTGGTATAATTATTCACATCCCCACTCTGGTTTGTTGAAAAAATTTCTATATGGTCTTCCAGAGATACGGAGGAACAAATTGAAAGGTGCGCGCTTAGTCTCCTGTCCCGGATGTATGGCGTTAACCACAATACTATCTCTTTCACCACTTCTAAAAGGAAACATAATTGATCAAAAACGGATTATAGTAGATGCTAAGATCGGTTCATCAGGAGCAGGAGTAGCTTCATCCAGGGCTACCAATCATGCTGAGCGATACGGAGTGATTAGACCATACAAACCTGTTGGGCATAGGCACACAGCCGAGGTGGAACAAGAGTTGAGCAATATCGCGGGATCTGAAGTATCTATCTTAATGTCAACGCATGGAGTAAATATTGTCCGTGGGATTCTATGCACTTCGCAATTATTCTTGAAGAAGCCTCTATCTATATCTGATATCTGGAAGTTATATCGTGAAGCATATCATGGAGAACCGTTTATTAGATTGGTTAAGGACCATCAGGGAATTTATAGGTTTCCAGATCCAAAAGTTGTTATCGGATCAAACTATTGTGATATAGGTTTTGAACTAGATGACCGGAATGATAGGATAGTGATAATGGCTGCAACGGACAATCTTGTAAAGGGAGCTGCTGGAACTGGAGTGCAATGTATGAACTTGATGCTAGGATTTGAGGAGACAACCGGTCTGGACGCTGCTCCTATTCATCCAGTGTGATACTCTATGGTAGTTGTTGTTAAAGTTGGAGGTAGCATACTTGGTGATGGAGTAGATGCATCTATGCTTGATGATATTCTTAAGATTGCTTCTAGTGAGAAGCTCATACTGGTTCATGGAGGTGGTAAGGAGGTTACGGATTTTGCCGACAAATTAGGTAAAAAACAGAGATTTATTGTTTCTCCTGGAGGTAGTCGAAGTAGATTTACAGATTTGGAGACTGTTAAAATTTTCACTATGGTTATGGCTGGAGTGATTAACAAAGAGATTGTGTCTGCGCTACAAAAGAAAGGTTTGGCAGCAATTGGACTCTCAGGTCTTGATGGTGGTTTGATCAAAGCGGATAGAAAAAAGAAACTCATCATTATCGATGAGCGAAAAAGAAAAAGGGTGATCGAAGGTGGATATACTGGAAAGATATCTGAAGTAAATGGTAATCTCCTTAAAATTCTGCTTAATGAAGGCTATTTGCCCGTTATATCGCCAGTAGCTATTGGTAAAGACTTCGAATATCTTAATGTGGATGGTGATAGGGCTGCAGCATATGTAGCTGGAGAAGTGAAAGCAAATAGCGTAATCTTCCTTACCGATGTTAATGGAGTCTATATGAACGATAAACTAATTGAAAAGATGTCCTTAAGTGAAGCAGAATCTTTGCGTTCTAAGATAGGGTTCGGCATGGAAAAGAAAGTGTTAGCTTCAACTGAAGCCCTATCAATGGGGGTAAAAGAGAGTATGATCGCATCCGGTCTTACAACAAATCCACTCACTTCTGCCCTTGAGCACAGGGGATGCACAGTGATAATCAAATGAATGACAATGAAATAATCAATCTTGAAAACAAGTATCTTGCAAGTACATACTCTAAAATTCCTTTTGTTGTGACCAAGGGAAATGGTTCAACATTATGGGATACTAATGGTGAGGAATACATTGATTGTGCAAGTGGATATGGTGTTGCTCTGGTTGGACATTGTAATCCTAAGGTAACTGAAGCTATCAAAATTCAATCTGAAAAATTATTGACATGTCACTGTTCCATGTACAATGAGACTCGAGCAAATCTCTTAAACAAGCTTTTAAGAATCGCGCCTAATTCGATGAACAGAGCATTCCTCTGCAGCAGTGGGGCTGAATCTGTTGATGCGGCAATAAAAATTGCTCGAAAAAACACTCGAAGACCTGGAATAATTGCTATGACAGGTAGTTATCATGGGAAAACTATTGGTGCTCTTTCCACTACTTGGAATAAGCGTTACAGAGAACCATTTGAACCATTACTTCCAGAAGTAACATTTGCATCTTTTGGGGATTCAGAACAGATCAGAGAAAAAGTGTCTAATAAGACTGCAGCAATACTTGTTGAACCAGTTCAGGGTGAGACTGGAATAAAACCTGCACCTGATGGCTTTCTTAAAGAAATTCGGGAAATTTGTGATGAAAATGGATCACTCTTAATATTTGATGAGATTCAAACGGGTTTTGGTAGAACAGGTAGAATGTGGGCATCTGAACATTGGGGTGTGGATCCAGATGTGATGTGTATATCTAAATCTATAGCAGGTGGTCTTCCTATGGGAGCTACCTTAGCTAGAGATGATGTTATGCAGTCTATGATGATTGGGGATCATAGTACTACATTTGGTGGAAATCCTCTATCTTGTGCAGCCGCTATTGCTGTAATAGATTATATTCTTAATGAGGACCTTGTTAAACGTGCAGAATCAATTGGTAATATATTTAAAAATGGATTAGATAAATTAACCAAAAAATACAAAATTGCTAGAGAAGCAAGAGGATTAGGGCTGATGTTAGCTTTAGAAATGAGATTTGATGTTAGAAATATACTTCGCAATGCTCTAAAAGAAAGGGTCGTTTTATTAAATTCAGGGCGGACTATTCTACGATTTCTTCCACCATTAGTTATATCTGAGCAAGAAATCAAACAGGTCCTGAATGTTTTAAATGAATTACTAGAAAAGGAAGAAGCTTCCAAATTCGAGAATAATAGTTCGAAATAATACTAAAATATTATTAAAATATATGTAATAGAAAACATATTTAACGTTTAACGATACTACTTTAGCGTAGAGCTAATATGACGGATATAGATGCTATGGATAGGAAGATACTTTCTCTACTTGAAGAAAATTCTAGACGATCTTTTGTTGATATTGCTAATGTGGTAAGCTTATCTGAACCTGCAGTTCGACGACGAATAAAGAATCTTGTAGATCGTGGTGCAATCAGCCGTTTTACGGTTGAAACTGACGTTGACAAGGGTGCTTCAGCAATTACATTGTTATCGATAAATCCATCTATACCCACTCCGGAAATATCTAATAAATTACTAACGATGACAGGTGTAAATGTTTTTTTTTAATTAAATGTTAATTTTTATATTGATTTTTTTTTTTCTGTTTAAAATATCGCAACTATAAACAAATGTATTGACGATATACGTCAAATAGATGGGGTAGGTAATACTAACACCGTCATAATATTGAAGACATTGCGTTAATAATTAACGATAAACGTTAAATACTCTTCTGATATTAACTGAAAGTAAAGTAGTAAAAAATGGAAAACGATACACCAAATCCAAATGCTCACGCATACGAATACAATGAGTCTGAAAATATTCTGCCGCCATCTGTAATGATATTGGATACTACTTTGAGAGAGGGTGAACAAGCTCCTGGAGTATCCTTCACTTTGCGTCAGAGACTTCAGATAGCTTGGATTCTAGATTATTTTGGTGTAAACTTTATAGAAATTAGTCCAATAGTTTCTGAAAATCATGAAGAATCTTGTAAAGCGATGCTAAAGGCAGGTCTTAGTGCTGAGATTGTTGCCCATCTTCGTGCCCTTCCAAAGGACATAGATGTAGCTCTACGCTGTAATGCTTCATGGATAGCTATGTATCATTCCGTATCAGATATCCACTTAAAATATAAACTAAGGATATCGCGGGAAGACGCTATAACAAGAGCTGTAGATGCTGTCGAATATGCTAAGAGTCACGGATTAAAGATGAGATTTACTTTAGAAGATGCAACCAGAGCTGACCCTAAATTTCTTGAAGAGATGTGTATTGCAGTTACAAATGCAGGAGCAGATAGAATAAGCTTACCTGACACTCTTGGCATAATGTCGCCCCGTGGAATGCATAATCTTGTAAAAATAATTCATGGAAAAGTAGATACTCCCATTGATATGCATTGTCATAATGATATGGGATTAGCTTTAGCCAATTCTCTGGCTGGCCTAGAAGCAGGTTCAACCATGGTTCACACAAGCATCGATGGATTGGGTGAAAGGACAGGTCTTGTTCCATTGGCCGAAGTTGCAATGGCACTTAAAATGATATACAGGATGGATCTTAATGTTAGAATGGAAATGCTGAAAGAGCTTTCAGAACTTATTACAAATTATACATCCACAAAGACTCCGGCATCAAAACCCTTAGTTGGTGAAAACGCCTATAAACATAAGGCTGGAACACACATAGCAGCCATTATTCGAAATCCAGCTGCTTATGAGTTCGTTCCTCCAAAGATTGTGGGTAACCAAAGAAGTGTAATTATTGGTGAATTAGCTGGAAGAACAGAAGCTGCGTTTCTAATGAATCTCTTAGGATTAACTCCCAACTCAGAGGACGCCTTAAAATTGACAAAGGGATTAAAGAACCTTCGGACAGGTGACCTTTTTGAACTTAAATTATCTGAGGAAATGGAGGAAAAAATGATTGACGTTGAAAACAATATCAATAGGCAGCGTCTAAAGTAAAGGTGTTTCAAGGAGGTGAAATCTTGAAGTGTTTAGAATGTGAAGGAGAAATTCCTATACCTGAGGATGTAATTAAAGGTGAAATTGTGACATGTCCTGACTGTGGAGTATCATTCGAGGTACACAAGATATCTAAAGATTCTTTTGAGTTGAGACCTGCTCAGGTAGAAGGAGAAGACTGGGGTGAATAATTGAATTGAAAATATCAATGCTATATGATGTAGTACGTACAGAAGAGAAGATGCTTGCAAAAGCTGCTGATAGGAAAAATATAGATCTTAATATGATATGTTCAAAAGATTTATACTTAGATTTACATAAAGACTATCAAGAAAAATTTGGTGATATAGTTCTCCAGAGATGTGTAAGTTACTTCAGGAGTATTCACATTACAGCATTTCTTGAATCTAAAGGTGTAAAAGTAGTGAATGGACTCCACGAAGCATTTACAGCTGGAAACAAACTGAACTCAACATTAAAAATGGTAAATGCAGGTATACCTGTTCCAAAAACATATTTAGCTTTCACTCAAGAAAGTTCATTAAAAGCACTAGAAGAACTTGGTTATCCTGCTGTCTTGAAGCCTACGATGGGAAGCTGGGGAAGATTAATTGCACTGATGAATGATTCTGAAAGTGCAGAGTCGATACTAGAAGACCGTGAGCATATGTTTCCCATATACCAAAATTACTATATTCAGGAGAAAGTGAAAAGACCGCCACGTGATATTCGCGCATTTGTCATAGGTGATAAAGTTGTGGCAGCTATTTATCGTATATCCGCAGAAGGTGTTTGGAAAACTAATACTGCCCGAGGGGGTAAAGCAGAGAACTATCCTGTAACAAATGAGTTAGAAGACCTATGTCTGAGGGCCGCTACTGCCATGGGTGAAGGCTTATTCGGAGTAGATTTAATGGAATCACCAGATGGACTATTAGTTCACGAAGTGAACAACACAATCGAATTTAGAAACACTGTACCTATAACAGGCGTTGACATACCAAGTCTGATGCTAGACTACCTCATTGACCTAAAACACTGACAGATGATAGACATGCAAAATGAAAATGCGATAAATTTATTGACAGAAATGCTTGGGATTTATACTCCATCACTTCAGGAAGCACCACTCTCAGAATATCTTGCGAAGAGAATGAAGAATGAATTGGGTTATGATAATGTAAGAATAGATGAAGCCAATAATGTAATTGGCGAAATAGGTTCAGGAACTCCCATAATATTACTCAGTGGACATATGGATACTGTTCCAGGACAACAGCCTGTAAAAATCATCAAAGAAACAATACACGGAAGAGGTGCTTGTGACGCAAAATCTTCACTTGCAGCCATGTTGATTGCGGGGTCTGATCTAAAAAATGAATCCAATATTGGGAAAGTCGTCGTTGCTGCAGTAAGTGATGAAGAAGGTAACGGACTTGGAACAAGAACACTCATTGATAGTGGTGTAACTGCAGATTACGCCATTTTCGGAGAGCCAAGTGGTATTGATAATGTAACAATAGGTTACAAAGGCCGACTTGGTTTTACCATAACTTGTGGTGCTCCAAGTTTACACGCAAGTGCACCTTGGGTAGCTGAGAATGCAATAGAAAGTATTTACGAGGTTTGGGATGCAATAAAGAGTTTTACTCTAGAAAATACTGGGTCTAATCGATATTCTTCTGTAACGGCAAGTCTTACTGGGATTCATGGAGGATCTTCACATAATACAACTCCTGAAAAATGTAAAGCTACGGTTGATATGCGAATACCTCCTCAAAAATCAGCGGATTGGATAGCAAAAGAAGTTGAAAAGATTGTTCATAAGTTTCAATCTGATACAAATTTCTCAAAGGTTAAGTTAAAAGTAGATGATGTAACAGAACCCTTCGAAACAGACAAAAAATCCATATTGGTACGTGCAATAATTAGGGGTGTATTGCAAGTGAGGAAAAAACGACCTTTACTCTTAAGAAAAACTGGAACTGGAGATATGAATCTTCTAGGACACCAACTTGGTATTCCCGTGGTAACCTATGGTCCCGGTGACCCACATCTTTCACATACTCGAAATGAATTCATAGAAATAGATGAATATCTCTCTAGCATAGACGTTTACAAAGCCACAGCCATGAATTTAGCTAAAATACATAACTATTCTTAAAATGTAAATATTGATAAATTGAATTATGAATTAACTGATTCTTGTAAGATAAATAGCTTATAATTGTTAATGATGGAGTAAGAAAAATTGTTGAAGGATTATCTTGAGCAAATACCTCTAACACGGATTAATGAAGATGTATCCACAAGACTCGAAATCTCAAAACATCTAAGGGAAAACGACAGACCAGTATTGTTTAATCATATCAAAGATTATCCAACTTGGAAGATTGTTGGTAATATTTGTACATCAAGAAAAGTTTTCGCAGATGTTCTTGGTGTTCATACAGACCTCCTGCTAGATACTTTAGCAGAATCTATGAATAAACCGACAAAATACAGTAAGGTTAGTACTGCAGGTTTTCTAAAAAATGAAATTGATGCTAGTAATATTATGAGCGATATTCCTTTAGTGATGTTTTATCCAGAGAAGAAAAGATATTACTCTTCGGCAACTATCTTCTTGGTAAAAGACCCAGATACTGGATTGCAAAATGCTTCCTTTCACAGGATAATGTACATTGATAAAAATCGTTTCTCAGTTCGTATCGTACCACGTGATCTTTCTAACATCTATAATAAGAATAAACAAAAAAGAAAACATACCAAAGTAATTGCAATCTGCGGTGTTCATCCAGCTATTTCTTTAGCGGCTGCAACATCATATCAGAATATGAACGAAATTGAATTGGCAAATACATTTCTGAAAGGAGGATTGAAATGTCTGGAAATGGATGGAATAGATGTCCCTATAGAAACGGAAGTGGTAATGGTTGGTAATCTGCTTCACAATGAAGTTGAGGATGAAGGACCGTTTGTGGATATAACCGGTACTTGGGATAAGATTCGGCGCGAACCTGTTTTTGAAGTCGAAAAAGTGTATTTGCAGAATAATCCTATCTGGCAAATCATCCTTCCAGGATGGACTGAACATCGACTTCTAATGGGTCTCACTCAAGAGCCAAGAATACTGAATATTGTTAAAAATACTGTTCCTTCAGTTAAGGATGTTGTGTTAACAAGAGGTGGAGGAGGATGGCTTCATGCAGTTGTTTCAATAAATAAAAGGCATGAAGGTGAAGGTCAGAATGCTGGGCTCGCTGCTCTTTCTGCTCATCCGAGTCTAAAGAGAGTAATTGTTGTGGATAACGATATTAATGTAAATAATTCGGAAAGTGTTGAATGGGCTCTAGCAACCCGACTAAAACCTGATGAGGGAATAACGTTTGTAAAAGGTGCCAGGAGTTCTTCTCTTGACCCCTCTTCAGCAGGTACAGGAGTTTCAGCAAAATGGATTATAGATGCAACTATTCCTCTTAATAGGAATAAACGAGATTTCGAAAAGGTGGAAGGCAATTAGATCTTAACGATTCAGAAATGGCAATTATGCAAGGTGGTGATGGAC
Organism: Nitrososphaerales archaeon; assembly: GCA_030745655.1. Classification (GTDB taxonomy): domain Archaea; phylum Thermoproteota; class Nitrososphaeria; order Nitrososphaerales; family JACPRH01; genus JASMAB01. The sequence continues at coordinate 23,928 of JASLOE010000002.1, forward strand.
CTGTTAAGCAGAAAGCTATGGAAATTCTCGTTGCTCTTGGAGAAATATTTAATGCTGATAAACTAATAGATATCGAATCTACCCAAATTTCAGGAGTAAGTTACAAAACAATAGGTGATGCAGGACTTCATTGGATAGAATCCATGTTGTCTGAGAAAGTTGTGATACCCTCTACACTCAATCCAACAGGAATAGACCTTCGTCTTTGGAGACAAATGGGAATAGCTGAAGAATTTGCTAGAAAACAGATGCAGATTATCGATGTGTATTCTAAACTTGGAGTCAAGACTTTATGTTCTTGTACTCCTTATTTATCCGGACACAGTCCAAAGTTTAAGGACCATATAGCTTGGTCAGAGTCTTCAGCAGTCTGTTATGCAAATTCCATCTTAGGTGCAAGAACAAATAGGGAAGGTGGACCATCTGCATTAGCATCGGCTCTAATTGGTAAGACTGCAAATTACGGATATCATCTTGATGAAAACCGCCAACCAACAATGTGTATCGATTTAGATGTTCATCTTCATGAGGAAAGCGATTTTAGTGCTTTAGGTATTTCAATAGGCAAAAAAGTGAATAATGGGGTTCCATACTTTACAGGTATTAAAAATCCGAGTGTTGATAGCTTGAAATCTCTTGCAGCTGCATTAGCTGCATCTGGTGGAGTTGCTTTATACCATGTTGAGAGTGTTACACCTGAATCAAATTCAATAAAGGTAGGAGGAATTGAAACGATAAGTTTCACTTCTGATGAACTGGTTTCTTCTTATGATTCACTTAGTACTATTCAATCTGGGCCTGTAGATTTGGTGACTATAGGTTGTCCTCATGCTTCATTAAGTGAGATGAAGAAAATAGCTACACTTGTTAAAGGGAAAAAAATTGCTAAAAATACAAAATTTTGGATATTCACATCAGTAGGTGTGAAATTGATGGCTGAAAGATTTGGTTATCTTAGAGATATTGTAAAGGCTGGAGGTGAAGTTTACACTGATTGTTGTATGGTAGTTGCACCTATTGAACAATTGGACTTCAAAACTATGGCTGTAAATTCAGGAAAAGCCGCAGTATATAGCCCTTCAGCTTCTAACGTTGAAGTGGTATTTGGAACTACGGGCCGTTGCGTAGATATTGCTGTGAAAGGATTCGCCTGAGATTAGTATTTTTAGTGATTAATTTGAATATGATAAAATGCCGCACTATTTTTCAAGGTAAAGGAATAGGTAAAGCTTTAGTTTCGCATATCCCAATCAGCTTTTTCGGAGGAGTAGATCCTAATACTGGTGTAGTGGTGGAAAGGGGACATCCACTCTTTGGAAAATCTATAAAGGGCAAGGTTCTAATTTTTCCTACAGGTAAAGGTTCAACTGTAGGGTCCTATATTCTTCTACAATTATCAAAGAATGGGAAAGCCCCAGCTGCGATTGTGTGTAAAGAAGCTGAAGCAATAGTAGCTGTTGGTGCAATAATGGGTGAAATACCGATGGTGGATAATCCTGATGCTTTCGATTTTACTAGTGGTCAACAAATCATAGTGGATGGATTTAATGATGCAATAATTATTGATTAACTATTAAAAAAATCAGTATAAACCTCATATCGTTTAAAGACACAATTTTATGATTTGTCTACATATAATCCAATTCTCTCTAACCCTATGAAAAGGCTTATGAAATGGGTAATATTTCTAGATAATGTTTGAAATATATTCTCGTTATTGGAGATGGAATGTCTGATGTACCCCTAGAAGAGCTGGGTAATAGAACTCCCTTGCAGGTAGCTAAGCATCCTAATATGGATTTTATCGCTTCAAGGGGATTAACTGGTCTGGTGAAAACTATTCCAATTGGTAGTGATCCAGGAACTGATTCAGCCTTTTTATCAATTTTCGGGAATAATCCTTCAAAATTAAATACTGGTAGAGGTCCACTTGAAGCAGCTGGACAAGGTATACATCTGAATAAGAATGACATAGCATTACGGTGTAACCTTGTAACGGTAATTGATGGGGTCCTTAAAGATCATTCTGGAGGTCATATCACGACAAATGAGTCAAGGGATTTATTAAAATCATTAAAGGATTATTTAGAACAATCAGAGTCTATTGAGTTCTATTTGGGAGTTAGCTACCGCCATCTTCTTGTGCTTCGGGGTACAAAATATTCGGATAAAATATTATGCACACCTCCTCACGATGCTATCAATACTGACATAGATTCAATTCTTATTAAAGCAGTTGATGAATCGGGAAAATCAACTGCTGAAATGCTTAACAAAATTATTATGGATTCATACAAAATTCTTCAAAACCATATTGTGAACTTGGCAAGAATCAAGTCTGAGAAAAACCCAGCTAATATGATGTGGCCTTGGGGACAAGGTCGACGACCTAATCTTAGGTCTTTGAAAGAATCATTTGGGGTTAAGGGTGCTGTGATATCTGCAGTAAATATTGTAAATGGTATAGGAAGATACTTGGAGATGGGTGTAATCAAGGTTCCTGGTGCAACCGGTTATTATGATACTAACTATGAAGGAAAAGCAGATTATGCATTGAAGAGTTTAAATGATTACGACTTAGTATTGGTTCATGTGGAGGCTCCAGATGAAGCCAGTCATGTAGGTGATATCAATCTAAAGATAAAAACAATAGAAGATCTTGACAATCGGCTTTTGGGTAGAATATTGGATGGACTAACAGAAGATTACACAATAGCCGTTTTACCTGATCATACAACACGAACTACTGATGGAGCTCATTTACGTAGTCCCGTACCATTTGCTATTTATTCTAATCAAGTTGATAGAGGTGACAAAGTAGAGCGGTATGACGAAGAGTCTGTAAAAGAAGGGTCACTTGGAATTGTGGATGGAACTAAATTTCTTAATCTTTTCTTAAATCAGAATGGGTACCTTGATCTCGATAGATTATGGTCTTAGTGATAAGAAATATCTTTCCATTTTCGGTAGGTATGGTAATCAACATATTCTTTTTTCGGATTTTCAACCTGTTCTTTTACTGAAATGGCTTGTTTCCTTTTTTCTTCTATCTGATTAGTTACAGTGAAAATGTATGATTCACTTCCTGAACCTGACCCATAACTTGTCATCAAGATTCTTTCTCCTGGTTTTGCAATATCAAGTATAGCACTAAGTGCTGCTAGAGTGGAACCTGAGTATAGGTTTCCAATTTTCTTAACTACCAAACCTGTCTCAAACTGTTTCTTTTCAAAACCTGCTTCTTGGGCTGCTTGTACTGGGAATTTAGCATTTGGTGAGTGAATGGCAACATGATTAATGTCATTATTCTTCAAACCAGTATTCTTCATGAGAGTCTTCATAGAAGTTACTACATGTTTAAAATATGCTGGTTGTCCTGTGAATCTTCCTCCATGACGTGGGTACTTCTCTCCTTCTCTCCTGTAAAAGTCTGGGGTATCTGATGTATAAGGTAAGTAATGATCTAAAGTTGCAATAACATCATCACGTCCAAATATTAATGCTACTCCCCCTGCACCCACAGTATAGTCCAATCTATCTCCTGGTGATGCTTGAGAATTATCAGCTCCAATAACCATTACATATTTACCTTTAAAAACTGGATATGCTACCAATCCAGCTGCATCAATAATTAAATCTGTGGCTGCTTTGCAAGCAAATTGAGAATCTATCCCTCCTGAAAAGAAACCACCATTCATTTTTTCTCCTAACTCAAGAACTTGAATTACTGTTGCCATTGATGGTTTGACTACGTACGGTGAGGATTCTGAACCAACAAAACACTTTCTCACTTCATTGTTGTTTATTGCTGAATGAATAATGGCGCGTTTTCCTGACTCTACTGCAAAAGTAGTTGTATCTTCATCAGCAAATGGTAAACTTCTTTCAAGAACACCTAGTGCAGGTTCATCATTCTTTATCCTAAACTTTGGTAAATAAACTCCATATCCAACTATCCCTGGTTTTCCATTGATGTTTGTTGGTTTTGTTACTTTATATTTTTGATGAGTATAATAATCATCTTCTAAGGAGAAGTTGTGGCTAGAATAGTGTATTAAGCCGTCTCTTCCATCACTATAACTTCTCCTAAATCTCGGTATTACCTTTTTTCCAACAAACTCCTCGACTTTAATGGCTTTTGGAGCAATATAATCAGTAATTCTTCCAGGAATACTTACCTTACTTTCTCTAAATGATATTATTGCTGATACAAATGTGTCCAGATGATTAAATCGGTTAGTAGGCTCATTTATTACACTGCCGGAATAGAATTCTCCTTTCTCATAAAAATTGTCAACTTCAAGCATCTTGCTACTGCGACCTTCATTGTTGCAAAAATATTTTGGAGGAAAATATGTGTCACCACAATTCAGACATTTGGTAGTCCGCAGTCTGTATTCTACCAGAAGGTTACGCCTTGCAATGGGTTCACTCATTGAATATCCCTCGCTAAAATATGAACTGTTGCAATTCCACCTGTCCCACCTACATTGTGACACATAGCAGTATTAACTTCTCTATCAATTTGATTTTCATTTGCTTCCTTTCGAAGTTGCTTAAAAACCTCGAAAGCTTGTCTAATTCCCGTGGCACCAACAGGGTGTCCATCTGCTTTCAACCCACCACCGAGGTTAACGGTTAGTTCTTTCCCATTTTTTAAATATGGAATATGGCCTGACCCTTTAAATGACTCGTAACTTTCATAGATATTTTTCCATGCTTTTCCTTCATCATAAAAACCTGAATCCTCAAGGAAGAAAGCTTCTTCTATAGAAAAACAATCATGTGCCTCAGCAATATCTATATCATTAATTGTTAATCCTGTTTCTTTCAAAGCTTGATCAACTGCTAAACGAGTAGACATCACGCTTGTAATCTTATTTCTAGTATAGAGTGAGACGTGGTCAGTGGCCTCTTGGCTACTCATAATATAAATTGGTGTGTCGGTATATTTTTTCGCAATTTCTGGTTTAGTGATAATAAGTGCAACTGCACCATCTGAAATTGGAGAACTATGAAGAATTCGAATAGGATTAGCTATCATTCTTGAATTCAGAACATCTTCAACTGAGATTTCTCCTTTATCCTTAAATTGTGCATATTTGTTCTTGATACAATGATGATGGTTTTTTGCGGATATTTGTGCAAGAGCCTCACTGCATCTTGAATCGTTATTACCAAACTCATACATATATCGGGTCATCATTGTTGCGTATAACCCTGGAAAGTTATAGCCGGCCTCAAATTCATAAGGGTCTGCTGCAAACATTAGATCATCGATAATCTTATCTTGTCGATCACTCATTTTTTCAAAACCTGCTACTAAAATAGCGTTATATCTGCCTGATTCAATCCCTAGGCAAGCGTTATGTAATGCTAGTCCACCTGATGCACAGGCTGCCTCTGTATTAATCATAGGCACATTTAAACCAAGTTCACGGGACATATACCCAGGTACGAGACCTATTTTATTTGTTACTTGATATAAGAAGCTCCCAAAGAAACCTGCTTCTATTTCGTTTCTTTTGATACCTTTATCAACCGATTCAAATGCTTTCATACCTGCCATTCCTATCATGGCCTTAGGATCTTCTTCCCAACGTTCAGTAAACCTAGTTCGGCCTGCACCAATTATTGCTGCACAAGGATTTATCTTCATATGAAACACTTGTTGTCACGCCTTTTGAGAAGAGATAAAAAACTTTTCCCAAATATTCTTATGATAGTTGATTGACGAAAAATATTTTCTTATTTCCAGAAACAATTAAAGACTGGAAATGTTGCGATTAGCCTATTGGATAATAAGGCTAAGTCTAAGAATTCTAAAACATCATTAATTCTATTGATATCTTTTGCATTATTTGTTTGGGGATTTTCTTATAATATTTCAAAACGAATGGGTATGGATGAAATTACAGCACAGATACTTGGAATTTTATTTGGGATTTTGTTCGTTGTGATTTTGGAGGGTGTTACTAAAATGAGGTTAAAGCGTCTAGGTGGATGAAATTGTTGCTTAAGATAGTTAATCAACAAATGTGATCAATTATGAAATGGGTTCAATATTCTAATGTAGTATTTTACATATTGGAGACTGATTTCGTTTATGGTGACTTCTTTTATTCATGTTTTGAACTTTCTTAATCGCAGAGGAATCTCTAATGATTCTTCCAACTTCTTCAGGTGTTTTATTCTTATCATAAAGAAGATGTAAAATCATATCGATCTTTTCATAGGACAACCCTATCTCTCCTTTAGCTGTTTGATTTTCCCAGAGGTATGGTGAACTTTCCTTTTCCAGTATTCTTTCAGGTACTTTTAGGTGTTTACCCAATATTTTTAATTGTGTCTTGTATAAATCTCCTATTGGAAGAATATCTGATCCTCCATCTCCAAATTTAGTGAAATAACCTAATAAAATCTCACTTCTATCTCCTGTTCCTATCACTATCTTATTGTGAAGATTGCTCTGGTAATATATTAGAGACATTCGAATTCGAGCTTTTAGGTTTCCTTCTGCAATCTTTTCTCTTTTAAGATGTTTCAAGAAACTGTTATGGATTTTCGTTATTTCTATTGATTGTAGCTCTATTCCTAGGTTTTTTGCAATACTTTCAACATCACCTATATCTGATTTTGGAGTAATTCGATAGTCGGGGAGACTTAGAGCCAATATTTTTTCCCTTGGAAGAGCTTTTGCTGCAAGATAAACTGCTACTGTAGAATCTATTCCCCCACTTAATCCTATTACTACTCCTTCTGCTCCCGCATCGTTAACACTGTTTGAAATGAAATCTTGAATTAATTGGGTTATATCTCTGCAATTGATATTCCATAGTTTTGTTAATTCTTCTTTTTCCACGAGTTCGTCAATCACCATTAGACTCATACAGAATATAAAGTAAACTAAATCATTATTCTAGAATAATGGAACTTCCATTTACCATCTTTGATTTTCAATAATCTTCCTCTAATCTGGTTTCATTGGATTTCTTGATTTTATGAGTAACTCTGGCAATCTTATAGTGCACAAATAGCTAAATTTTCTTGATAGTTATTATGTCCCCGCGTCCAGAACTTTCCAGAATTTCTAGGTTAGAAACAATTTTTCCTATTAGACTCATTGGCCGAATTGATGTGGTGTCCTTGAGAAATATACAGATAGATCCATTCAATGGTAAAAGTGCAATATCTCCCTGAGTAAATTTCGTTCTGCCTTTCTCTGTTCCTACAAATATTTCAGCTAGAATACAGACTGTATTGTTATTTAATCTGCTTACTCTACCCTGTAAAGGCATTTTATTAGTTATTTTATTGACTGTAATCGGGGCTAAGTGTCTGTATATCTCAGCTTTTGATTCTCCTTTTCCAGTAACAAATATTCTTATTTCGATTTTTGATGCGGATTGTTCCATTGTTAAAATTAATGTGCTAACCCGTAATTTTTAAGTTTTAATCAGAAATTGTTTCTCTCTGCCAAGCAAAAATCTTGGAACCCTAAAATTCAATAACACAAAGTCTTTCTAAAATATCTCACTAATGGAACTTAAGCTCATAATATTTGTAATATATTAGTCAAATTTAGTAAGATTTATTTGCTCTCTTTTTTCTGAGATATTGAATATAGGGAGTTTGATGGTGATTAGTTACTACTAAAAAAGAGAAAGTCGTGTCCAAGAAAAAAACTGGAAAAAATGCTGCAAAAGCTAGTAAAGAAAAAAAAATCAAAATATCTATCTCTATAGGTCCACCAAGACTGACAAGGTTTGAACGAGCTAGGGTAATTGGAGCTAGGTCTCTTCAATTAGCACTTGGTGCTCCTTCATTTATTCATGTTCCATCAGATATTACAGATCCTATTAGTTTGACATTGCTAGAGATTGAAAAACATGCACTTCCATTATCAATTCGACGGTCGCTTCCAAATGATGTGTATCAAGATATTCCAATTGATGCACTAATGTATTAAGATATTTTACTAAAAAGTAAATTTAATATAGTCTGTTTTCCACCTTTAATATTAGCTGATCAATATGTCAAAAAATGAATCTGAGAAAAAAACCGAAATCAAGTCTGCTCCAACTAAAGTAGCAAAGACTCTTTCACCAGCACCAAAGCCAACATCTGTGACTGAGAAGAAACCTGCTCCAGTCTCTGAACCTAAAAAGACTACTCCTGTGCAAGTACAAGCTGAAAAGACTGCACCTGTAAGGGCTTCTTCAAATCATATCTATATTGGCAAAAAACCTGTAATGAGTTATGCGATGTCATCGCTCATCCAGCTAACTGCCAGTGGAGAAATAGTTCTAAAGGCACGTGGCTTGGCAATATCAAGAGCTGTGGACGTCGCTGAAATAGTAACAAAGCGCCTTGGAAATAACGCGTATGCTATCAAGAAAGTAGACATAGACACAGAAAAACTTGGTGAAGGTGAGGATATTCGAAGTGTATCCACTATCGAGCTTATAGTTGGAAAGAAGTAGCCTTTCACTAACGGTATAATTCACTCAATTAATACAAAATAAAAAAACTTCCACGCAGAAGTCAACGTGGTTCTATTCGTAATCATATCGGTAGATATGATAACCTATGCAAACATAATTTCATTAGCTTATTCACCGGAATGATGTGCTATTCATAATCAATGATGAATTGTTTTGAATTAATTAATGAGATTATCCATTTAAAGAAATAATGGCATTCTGTTGATAAGTTTGAAATTGTTTATTATGTCCTTCTCAAAGATAATGCTTTTGACAAAACATCTTTTCCCATCATTACCCCTAATCTCCCCTTTGCTGCTTCTTTCTCTGTGAATCTGCAAACATTGTCACGTTCTATATTTTGACCAGAAATAAGTATTGGTACCGGATCTGAACTGTGTCCCTTTATGATACATGGGGTAGAGTGATCCGCTGAAACTAGAAATATTGTATTTTTAATATCTACTTTTTGGGTTAATGGGTGGAAGAAATCTGAATCAATTGTCTCAACAATTTTTTTCTTGAGTTTCACGTCTCCATCATGTCCTGGCTCATCTGGACCTTTGATGTGAATGTAAACAGCATCGTATATCTGCAAAAGTTCTATGGTTTTTTTTGCTTTGATATGATAATCTGATGTGTTGCCTGCTTTATAATCTCTCATACCGGTTATTTTTGCAACTCCTTTCTCAACAGGCATATCTAGGATAGATGCAAATTTTGTATTGTGCAGATTCGGTATTTTTTTAATTTTTGGGAGGGTGTTTCCTGCATCTCTAAGTAGCAGAACATTGGCGGGTCTCATTCCGTTTCTTGCTCTTTTGACATTCACTTCATGAGTTTTGAGGACAGATATTGCTTTTTCAGTAAATTCATTTACAAGATATGCTGCTAACCTTGCTTCTTCATTGTCTTTCAAAGGCTCAGCCTTTTGTAAATATAACCCACCACTTGTTTCTTTGGCAACCCCTATTCCCCCAATTCGGTCATAAGCAGGGTCAGTGTTACTTATTTCAGCAGAAAGTTTCTTACCATCTACTTCAATCTTCAATACTGTTCTATGTGCAATCGTTGGTACAAATTCGAAAGTAGCATTGTGTGAGAGCTTAATTTTCTTGAGTGAATCAGCTAGACCTTTTGCTTCTTTTTGTAAAAGATTACGACCAGCCCGTCTATCAATCACTATACCTTTATCTCCGAGCGTAGCAAAGTTGCCTCTTAAAGCTAGGTCACCATTCTTAAAATTCATTCCTACGCCTACAGCTTCAACTACTCCTCTACCAAAGTAATTTGAAGAAAGATCATATCCGAGCATACAGAAAACTGCAATATCCGATTCAGGAGAGATGCCTTTACCTACCGGATGGACAATTCCTGTTATTCCATCTCTTGTTAGCTTATCGAGATTTGGGGTATAAGCTGCTTCCAAAGGTGTAAGGTGATTCAGTTTTGGATTTGGTCTATCCCCTACGCCGTCAAGAAGGACATAAATCAATTTTCCCATGGCTGAATTGCTTACAGATGATACTTTATTTTTGTTGCTATGTTTGCAGTATACTACCATACATATAGAGAATATTTATGTTCAAATTGTTTTTACATCAATAACGAGTTTTAATATTTTAACGATACTTGACTGATTTGTCCAGCGTTTATATTAAATAATGGATATAGATATGGTTTTTCTGGATCGTTAAAGAAATCAAAAAAAGTGTCTATTCTAGGAATATTTTATTCCATTTTTTAGCTATGTAATATGATAGTCGCCAGAATCCTACTGACGGTGGTTTTTGGGGTATATCAAATATATTCTTCATGTAAACATAAAGTGTCCTTTTGCTGCGGTTATCCCATACAGGAACATTTCTGCGGATAAATCCCATTGAGATTAAAGTTCTAAGTACTGTCATGTAGAAATTTCGTTTGCTATATTTGAAAGGTATTCCATTATCATACAAGTTTCCGCTTTGGATTTCATCTGCAAAAATACTTACTGCACTTTTAGATGCTTGACCATCTTTAGATTTAAGCCATTCTATAAATATCCTTGCGGCCGTTTGAGTCTTTCTATTAGGAAAGATTATTTCAAGTGCGTCTTTTGCACCTATAATTTTCTCCTCAGAGAAAACTATTCTCATTCCAATCTTCTTTTTATCTTTGTTCTCTGAATACTGTTTAGATTCTTCTATTTCTAATTCTTGAATAGACTGAACCTTTGCCATATTGGTACAATATTGAAAGTACTGAATATTTAAAAAAGAATTGAACGTTAGTAGAATGAGACTAAAAGGTAAAAAAAGGCAAAGGATTACAATTGAAGAAATCTAAATGATGATCTGACTGTAAATATTTTGAAATATATTTTCTTGGGCTATAAAAATTGTTTACATAGATTTATGACCAAATAAATGCATAGCCGTCTCTATCTTGTTAAGAAAGAACTTCGTTCTTATCCTTGCTTAACGTTTTTTCTTACTTAGCCACCAGTCTAGATATTCTGAATGTTCACGTGTTTTCTTTCGTCTGCCGTCTTCTTCATATCTTTTATCTCGCTCCTTATCTCGGATATTTAGAATTTCGTCTTTGGTTACGAAGAGGCCACAACTTTTGCAGAGGTAACGTTTAGTCGGAATATCGTAGAAGAATGCTCCACCACATTCGGGACAGAACTGTTGAGACATATTGAGTTTACCTCGGAAAAAACCGCCCTTAAAAGGTTACCTTATTCTAATCTTCTATTTATTGGTCTTTGATAATGTTGTTTGAAATATTGTGATTCAGTTGATTAGATTTGTTTATTGATATAATTGGTATTGTTTCTCAAGATTATCCAAGTTTTTTTGAGTAGAATTAAATAGTGGTCTTTTTAGCTGTCTCATGTTTCGAAATGGCTAATGACTCCCCAAATGGAGATTTTGGCACTACCAAAGATTGGTGTATTGTTCCAGGACCGGCATCGAGAGATTTAGCAGTAAAGATTTCTGAGCATTTAGATGCTGATTTGATTGATATTGGATTCAAGCTATTTCCGGATGGTGAAAGTAAGATTACTTTGCTTAATAAAGTACGTAACCGTCCTATAATATTGGTTCAATCCGCTTATCCTCCAGTTGATAGACACCTCTTTCAAGCTTTAATATTATCACATAAGTTGAGTGAAGAAGGGGCAGAGGTGTATGGTGTTATTCCATATTTGCCTTATGCTAGGCAGGACCGAGAGTTTTTGAAGGGAGAAATTGTGAGTATGCGTGTTATCGCAAGACTCTTTAGATCTGTTGGGATGAGAAGGTTCACCACTGTTGATATTCATAGTGTGGAGGGCTTAAGTAACTTCTCAATTCCATCATACAGTGCTTCTGCTGTTCCTCTTCTTGCTAAGTATCTGCAGAATAATTTTAAGTTAGTTAACCCTATAGCAGCTTCGCCAGACTTTGGTGGTTCCGCTAGAGTTGAGGCATTTTCTAAGATTCTTGGTATTGACCATTTATCCTTAGAGAAAACTAGAGATAAAGCTACTGGTGAGGTTCAGGTTAAACCCTTGGGTTCAGATGTATCCGGTAGAGATGCCATTATCGTGGATGATATTATCTCTACAGGTAGAAGTATTCAAAAAGCATGTATTCAACTTAAAAAATCTGGAGCTAATCGAGTGATTGCTGCTTGTACGCATCCAGTACTGGTTGGGAATGCTCTTGAGAAGATGCACAATGCAGGTGTGGATGAGGTTATAGGTACAAACACTATTCCTCAATCAGTCTCTAAGGTTGATGTATCTTCTGCAATAGCCGAGCACTTCAAAACTCTCGGATAACCCTGACTTGTTTTCTATCTCAGATATGTCACAAAGAAGTTTATTCATACTCTCTGGTGAGAATTCAACTATACCTAAAGGTGAAATTGAGGCACTTGTGAAGACATATTCGCAAAAAACCGAAATTAGTTTCCCCTGTAGTCGAGTAGCTATTGTAAATGGTCCAATAGATCCAACAGTAATCACAAAAAGAGCAGCATATGTTCGTTTGGGTGGCAAATACATAGATTCAATGGATTTACCACTGGATGAAACTTTTAAGAGAATCAATTTTACTAAATTATCTAAATTCAATAGTTTTGCAGCACGAATTTACAACCTTTCAAAGGTTGCTATACCTCCAGAAGTTGAAGGTTCCTTAGGTTATGCGGTAAAGGAGAGATTTCCTTCAGCTAAAGTTTCTTTAAAGACGCCAGATATGATAGTGGCTGGAGTTATATGTGATAATTTCTTTCACATTTGTGCAGTTGATGCTGCTTCAACATTAAGGTCTTGGACCAATCGTCGGCCACGAATAAGACCTTTCTTTCACCCATCTGCTTTGTACTCAAAATTTGCGAGATTGCTTGTAAATCTATCTCGAGTAAAGGAGACTGATGTTTTGCTTGATCCATTCTGTGGAACTGGTAGTGTTATTATTGAAGCAGGAGAAATTGGTGTGCAGTCGATTGGTATCGATATTTCTAAGAGAATGTGTAAAGGAGCCTTAAAGAACCTTAAACATTTCAACACATTTAGCTTTAATGTTTTACATAGTGATGCTGAGAAAATCCCACTTATGCGTGTTGATGGTGTGGCAACTGATATTCCATATGGCCGTGCTTCTTCTACTTATAAGCGTAAAACAGAATCTTTAGTTAACAATCTTGCTGAAACTCTTGAAATTCTTCTGCCTGTAGGTAAATATGCTTGTATAGTTCATCCAGATACCATTCGTATTATAGATAATAGACGGTTTAAACACGTACAGAAGCATATTCTGCCTATAAATAGGAGTCTTACCAGAGTAATAACAATACTAAAACGAGTCTAAATATTTGTGTAATGGGGGGAATTTATCTTTCAGATGTATTGCTTGATGTCTTTAAACATCAAAGGGTGTTATTGTTGACAGATCTCAAATTAATATTCTTGGGTACTTCTGCATCAGTACCTACAATTCATAGGGGATTATCATCAGTCGCTGTTCTAAGAGATGGTGAATTATTTCTCTTTGATGCAGGAGAAGGTGTTCAACGGAGTTTTCCAAAGGCAAAAATTGGTTTCAATCGCAAGATGAGCATTTTTATCAGTCATCTGCATGGAGATCATTGTGTAGGTTTGCTGGGTCTCCTTCAGACAATGTCAATGGTTCAAAGGGATAAACCCCTAACGGTATATGGACCACGAGGTTTGATAGGTTTTATACGTAATAATATTCGTTCATTGAAATTTGGTCTAACATTCCCGCTTGAAGTAAAGATTGTTAGAGAAGGTCTAGTGGTTGAGACAAGAGATTATTTTATCAAAGCTTGTATTGGTCAGCATAGAATGAAGAATTTTGTATATAGCCTTGAAGAAAAGGATAGACCTGGTGTGTTCAATCCTAAGGCTGCGAAGAACCTCAAGGTTCCTGAGGGTATTTTATGGTCTAAATTACAGAAGGGGGAAAGTGTAGAAATTAACGGAAAAATAATTAATCCAAATCTTGTGCTTGGACCGAGTCGAAAAGGACGAAAAATAGTGATATCAGGGGATACGCGACCAACTCCAACTATCAAGCGCTTTATTTCTGGAGCAGATTTAGCAGTTCTGGAATCTACTTATTTTGATGATCATCAAGAAAAAGCTAAGGAAAATTTGCATATGACTGCTAGAGAAGCTGCTCAGATGGCTTCTGAGGCTGATGTTAACCAGCTAGCTTTGACACATTTCAGTTCAAGATATGATGATATTGCACCACTTCTTTCACAAGCTCAAGATATTCATCCTAATCTGATTGTGGCGGAGGATTTCTTGGTTTTGAATATCCAATATCCTGACGAGAAAGTCTAATGTGCTATTCTTTGTCTGATTTTACTTTTGATGTTGAAGGAGAAAGCCAATCGATAATTTTTTCTGGTTTTGGACTATGAATATTGAGTTTTATATGGCCTAATGAAACATTTGTTTCATCTTCACATACATTAAGTACATTAACATATGCTGCCTGCTTGTGGAATAAAATCCATGTTTTACGCTTGGTGGAATTTGTGATTAGAAGTCTTCTGGTTACTCCAATACTTTGTTTTGACCGTATTTTCTTAAAAATGTTGTTTAGTCCTTCCTGATTATTAATTTCTGCTCTTAATCTTTCTTTTTTATCTTTTTTGAATAAGATTTCTTCAATACCAATAATATTCTTTATTGCTTGTTTTACTTTTTGTGGATCTTCAGAACAGTTAAGTTGAGCTTCAACAATAATTTTTATCTTTTCGGGAAGAGGATTAATGTTCAAGTTGATTAACCCAATTTATGAGCACTTTTCGTGTTTTCTCTCTAAGTTGCTCAATAGTTATTCCATTATTTGAGATCACTTCATCTGCAAGAGAAATAATTCTTAGTATTCCTACAGAAATTTCACGTTCGTCTCTTTTTTCAAAAGGTTTCCTTGATTCTGGTGAATCTTTTCTTCTTCTTCCTCTTAGATAATTGTATCTTACTTCTGGGGATCCGTGAATGGCTAGTATCTTGACTTCACCTGCATCTTTGAAGACTTCTATCTCCTCAATATTTCTAACTCCATCAACTCCAACTACTTTTTTCTTTGATGATAGAATCTTAGGAAGAGTAAGTTGTGCAATTGCTGTCATTCCATTTTTACGTCTCATATCCAACATAACTGAGCCTACATTCTTATCTGTCAACGGGAGGTCTCGTCTAATTGTTTCTTCTCTTACGCCTTGACCCATATTTACTGTATCATAACCTAAATCTTTCACGATTTCGATAGCTGTAGTTTTTCCTGCACCCGGCATTCCTGTGAAGCATATGATGATTTTTTGATCTTTTATTTTTTTATCCTTACTTATCATTTATAGATGACTCATGGTTGTCAGCATCATTTAATATGCTTTAATGTTATTAAAAAATCGAATTAATTTACCAATTAGCATTTGTTGTAGTTAAATAAAACCAGAGAAATTGTAATCTTGAAAGTGATGTCTATAATATGCGAGCATTTATTGCTGTAGATCTAGTTGATGAAAATATAAAGATGGATATTCTAAAGATTCAGAAGGTATTATCTCAATCCGGAAGTGATTTAAAGTCTGTAAAACCACAGAATCTTCATTTCACTATACATTTCCTTGGTGAGATCAGTGAGCAAGAGGCCACCAATATATCTGGTATACTGAAAGATTTGGATGTTTTGTCATTCGAAATCTCATTTAGAGGTCTTGGGTACTTTCCAAATTCGCGAAGGATTTCTGTAATTTGGGTTGGTGTTGATAATGGTGAAAAAGAATTTGTTGAACTGGCTAACCAGATTGAGAAAAAACTTGTACAAATGAATTATAGTTCTGACAGAAAATTTTTGCCTCACCTAACTGTCTGTCGTGTAAAAACTGGACGAAATAAAGATCAGTTAATCCATGCAGTTGAGGAATTTAGTGATGTAGATTTGGGTATGACTATGGTTTCTTCAGTTAAGTTAAAGAAGAGTTTGCTTACTCCAGAAGGTCCTATTTATACTGATATTTATGAAAAAGTTTTGAAATAATTAATATTATGAATTTGGCAATATCTCCAATTTCATAAATGAGCATATCAAATCATCTTTATATTAGATAGTGCGTCCATTGATATTGATCTTCAGTTAAAGTGAAAAATTTTGGTGACTATTGAAAGTATCTTGAAACAGGCCCAACATATGGTTGAACCTAAGTTAATGGAAGAAAAAAATGTTTTGAATATTGCAGAAGAAGTTAAACAACGAGTTGAAGATACTTCAAAGAGACACCTTATTGTGCATTCTGTTGAAATCGGTGGGTCTGTTGCAAAGGGTACTTGGTTGACCGATAATGTAGATGTCGATATATTTGTGAAATTTGATTCTACAATTTCTAAAAAACGTCTGGAGGATTTGGGAGTTAAGATTGGACGCGATGCCTTATTACCTAACGATAGTTTTCTTAGATATTCCGAACATCCTTATGTTGAAGGGATTATTGATGGTGTTACATTTAATATAGTTCCTTGCTATGATGTAGTGAAAGGATCATGGAAAAGTTCAGCAGATAGGTCACCGTATCATACTTCTTTCATGAAGAATCGTTTCAACAAGAGCTTAAAGAATGAAACTAGATTATTGAAAAAATTTCTTAAAGTTTTAGGTCTTTATGGGGCAGAGATTAAAGTTAAAGGTTTCAGTGGTTATGTATGTGAGGTTCTTATACTCAAATATGGTTCATTTATTTCTGTTCTAAAAGCTATGTCTGATCTTGTTGGTGGAGAGATACTGAGTTTGGATGATGTCGATGAAGATATTACTGAAAAATTTGATACTCAGTTAGTAATTCTTGATCCTGTTGATAATCGTAGAAATCTAGGAGCAGCAATATCTCCTGTCAATGTGACATCATTTATTATGGCTTCAAGATCCTTTCTTGAAAAACCTTCAATAATGTTCTTCAAAGATATTCCAGTCTCGAAGATAACAGATAAAGTCAGGAAATCTACTCTTCTTAACCACATTTCTATAGTTATTCTTAGACATGAGCCTCGTACAGTTGACGTTCTTTGGGGACAATTACATAGAAGCATAGATGGCCTTTCTAAGCAGATATCTAAAGCAGGTTTTAATGTTTTAAGAACTTCTGCTGCTAGTGATGAAGATTCGACTAGTACCTTCATTTTTTTGTTAGATTCTTTGGTTCTTCCCAAGTCTCAGATTAAGATGGGTCCTAATGTGAATATGAAAGGTGAAGTTTCAAAGTTTCTAGATAGTAATCTAAAATGGTCTAAATTGACGTGGGTAGGTAATGATCAGCGAATATATATTATGGGTGACAGAAGATTTTTAGAGGTTGAAGAATTGCTTTATTCATTACTTGATGATACTGCGAAAGAGTCTGGTGTGGCACCCGGGTTAAAGCGAGCCTTGGAATCGGGGATCGAAGTTATTTCTGGAAAAAATATTGCTAAATCTGCTAGTGGACGGCAATGGCTTATAGAAGCGTTGTACAGAGTTGTTATTACAGATGAGTTCAGTTTCAGTTAAAGTTAACTCTTTATCATCAAAACCATATATCGATATTCTTTGCTATCCTTCTTCAGATAGAAAAGTAGCAACACAAAGAGTGGAAGAGCTCCTTCAACTAGGAGTTTCTGAAGTGATTTTTGAGGGTAAAACTAAGATCGGACGATTGGGACTTTTAGGTAAAGGTTGTGTAAGCCTTGCAGTTAAGGCAAAAATGAATAATAAAATTCTTGCCTTAAAGATTAGGCGAACTGATGCAAATCGTCCTTCAATGCATAGAGAAGCAGGGCTTCACCGTATTGCAAATCAGGTTGATGTTGGACCAAAGCTACACAATGTATCTGATAATTTTATTCTTTTAGATTTAGTTATTGAGGATGGGATAGTTGATTGGATTAGAAATCTAAAAGGTCTAGGTTCTACTGCTCGGTTAAGAAATGTGATTCAAGAAGTATTAAGTCAGGCTTACAAGTTGGATCAAGCAGGACTTGATCATGGTGAATTAAGTAATTTAACGAAACATGTGTTCGTAGGTGATAAAGTTACCATTATTGACTTTGAGACTGCCAGCCAGAATAGAAGGGTCTCTAATGTTACTTCTTGTGTTCAGAATATATTCATTGGTGGTCCTCAGGCAAGCAAGGTACGAAGATTTCTTAGACTGAAGAATGTCGAACCAATCATTGATTCTATAAAAAAATATAAAGCTGAACGAAGTGTGAAGATTTTTGAGTCTTTATTATTAGATCTTAAACTGATTTAATTTAATTGAGCACAGAAACGCTTGTGGCAGTATCTACAGACGAGTTTTCAAACATCTTAAGAACTGTATAAAAATATAATTTGGTAATGTAAGACGAAAGAATTAATACAACATATCTGGATTTGAAGATGAAGGGGCCGTCGTCTAGGGTTTCGAATGATTCAACGGACAATATGGTCAAGGATACCAACCCGGGGCGTTGGTGATCCAGGGTTCAAATCCCTGCGGCCCCATCAAGAATTTTTTATATTTATTTGACATTTGTTCTGCATAAGGATTATTAGGTTGAACAGGCATTCTTGTATTGTTAAATTGTCAATTAACGAAACTCTTGATAAATGTCATGGGTTCATCTTTCGTTTCGAAACTTGGGCTAATGTTAAGGATTCTCTTGTTGAGGCTTATGGCGCAGAAGCTGATTCGGTTCTCTTTAAAGCTGCCATAAATGCTGGTCGGAGGTCTGCTCATAGACGGCTTGAAGTAGTGAGAGATAAAAAAGAAGCTTTGAAGCTTCTTACAGCTTTTAAAGTGAGTCAGAATTGGGGAAAAATTGTTTTTTCTAAGATTAATTTCAAAACAAAGAAAGGCACTATCAATATTATAAATTCTTTCGAGGCAAATAAAATTAAATCTCTTAAACCGGTTTGTCACTTTTTCAAAGGTTATTTGCATGGGTTTCTTTCAGAATTTTTCCAACAAGATATGTGGGTCACTGAAAACATATGCAAGGCTCAAGGAGTACATCAATGTGAATTTACATTTTATCCAAAAAAGAATAATTGAATATGGGATGCGATAAGAATTACATATCTTGACTGAATAGTGTACAAATAACTTATAGAAATATGTAAAATTAGGTTTTAGTCTTCACTTTATTTGTGTTGCACATTTTCCATAGAATATTCTTGGTGGGGTTAGGTTTGCACCATATTCATGGCAAAACCTTCTTTTTAGTTTAGATGTCTTTTTGAGATTCTTATGATGTTTCTTTTGAGGTTCTTTCCTAGAATCGGTTTAATTTTCTTCTTCCAACTTGTTTTTTGATTTTTGTTTTTGAAACATAAATCTTTGTGGTCACTATCAATCCACCATCCGATATAATATACACGTGAACTTCTCATACGCCAAATATATAGCGTTCCTAGGTACGTTTTCTTTGTTCCTCGATAAAATTTAATGCCACATTCTTCCTCAGTCCTTTTATTAGATTGATAAAACTTCTCTGTAGTGCTAGAACTCATGTTTGACTTAACAAATTTATAGGTGTCAATAAAAAGGGAAAAAACTTCATTACTATTCATTTGATAATAAGTGTGTGTTTATCCTTTTTAATCTTCCTGATGAGACTTAATCCCACTTTTAATGATTTTTTTAACGGTCTTTTTCGTGGTTATAATCTTTTAACTATCTGAAAACATATGGATTATAACCGACAAGTGCAGGTTAAGACACATTTATCATCTTTTTTCTTGGTTTTATTTAATCAAAAAATAAGGTGTTTTTTTTGTGGAATATTAGGGTTAAACACCAGAATTTCAATGGTTTAAAGTGGGGCTTGGGCACAGGTATGTGACTCCTGCGCACGATGGGATTACATTTATCAGCCTGTCAAGGACTGCCACAATTCCGATGCACTGACTGAAAAAAAAATCCAGTTAATCATAAAAAAAGAGAGGATTGATCCTTTTTCAGGATCAACTTTTTTCCTTATTGTTTTCTTTGTGTAAGTACTACTGCTGCAATTACTGAAATAACAGCTACAGCTATAGCTGCATATGTCACTGTAGATGATATACCTACTTCTACTTCTGAAGTGACTGAAACAGTGTTTGTAGTTGCGATTGTACTGGTAGATACTGTTGTTGTTGTTGTTGCGCTTGTAACTGTGGTGGTCACTGCCTGTTGTGCACGTTCATTTAATCCAATTGCAATTAGTGTACCTGGTGTAGCTGGGCTGATTCTATTTCCACCGACACCAAGCATTGCAAATATCTTTTGATTTCCATCAGAGTCTTGACCAGTTGTAACTCCAACTGTTATATCTGAACCTAGGTTCATTTCACGTAAAAGTTCTCCAGTGTTTTTGTCGAAGTATCGCATGAAACCATCTTTGAAACCTGAGAAGAGTAAGTCAGATGAAACTACCATTTGAGATCTTTGTTGATGATGTTCATAGAACCAGGTCCAAAGAACGGCTCCAGTCACGACATCTCGAGCAACTATTGTTGTATTCATTACACTTGAAGTTACACCTGTACAACTGAAGCAATCAGTTGGATTATCAAATGGTGGTGCACCGGATGTGTGGTCATTTCTTTGTAATGCTGCTGCATAATGGTATAAGGTATTGGTTACTGGGTCATAAGACATATCTGTTGCGAAGAGACCGTTACTCCAATGTGGGTAAAGGTTACATGGGTCTCCACAGTATCTGCTACCATCTGGTGCTAACATTTCTCTCATGTCATAGTGAGAGAGAGGATCCATTTTATGATACTTGATACCACCTTCTGGAAATTCAAGAGTTCCTTCTATACCTATTTGTCCCCATAAATATTGTTCATTTACTACGTCAATTATGTGGATAGGTGAACCATCTGATGCATCAAGTATGTGTAGAAGTCCTTCTTTGCAGCCTTTCATATAGATTTTGCCGAGTGTTGGATGATCAGCCAAGATACCGCCCCAATTACAGTCATAGTCATAGGGATCTCGAGGCATAGGTTGACTCCACCATATTCGTTGACCAGCATTCATATCTATGGCCATTATTGTGCTGCCGTAAAGTCTTGGTCCTGGTGTTTCTCCAATGTATGTGTAAGGTCCTTGATTACCTGTTTGTGTATACATATAGCCTGTGTCTTCATCGATTACTAGTTCACCCCAGTTAGCTGTTACACCTCCATGGATGCTTGGTGGTTCGTTGGGTTCTGCCCAATCCCACTCAAGGTTTTCTGGTGCCTGTGCTGCAACTGTGCTACATGGAATATCTCGGAACCAACCGGTATTACATTCCTGTAAAGCCCAGTCTTTTGATAAGACTTGATGAGGAGGGAAGCTATAGACTCTCCATAGGATATCATGGGTGTCCATATCTACACCTATTGTTGTGTGTCTGAAGTCTCCGTTTGCTAGTACTTGTGAATGTATTACTCCTGGAAGTACAACGACAAATTGTCGTCCTGCTTCATATGTACCTATGTTTGTTTGGCTTACTGCACCTTGTTGGTAGTCATACATGTTTCCAGGTATGTCTACACAGAGGTCTTTTACCCAAAAGGATTGTTCACCTGTATCTGCGTTTACACCGTAGAAGTCACATGCTAATCCCATGAAAATTAATGCGTTACCTGTTTCCCAATATCTGAATCCATGTAAATGTGTTTGAAGGATACCGCCAAAAGCTCCTCCATATCGAATAGGCAGTCTTTCTGATACTTCGTCTACATCAATATCATAGGTATATGCCCATAGTCGTTCTCCTGTCTTTGCATCTACTGCATATGTCTTCAGAAAGTTTGTGGTTGTGAATACTTTGCCATCTCTAACTATGGGTGGAGTGGTAGAGCCTTGTTTTTCTCCTAATATTTGAACTCCTTCTCCTGCTGCATATGATCCTTCAAGTGGAAAAATCCATTTGACTTCAAGATCATTTACATTATCTGTGTTTAACTGTGTCTGTGGACTATAGTTATGGCCCCATGAGTCGCCATTGACATAAACCCAATCTTGCGCGGATGTATCTAGAGGTCCTGCAAATGCCATTGCTGGCAGTATTGTACTGAATGTTAGAATAGTTATTGTTATAATTGTTTTGAAATTAATCATATATTTTCAATTTATGCAATTTCCGTAGTAAATATAAGGTTTTTGTTTACGGTAAAATACAATAAAGAATAGAAATATTCTATTCGATAGATTTGAAAAGATAATTATATTAAATCGTGACTCTTGGCACACATTTGTGTGTCGAAGTCTTGCCCCCGACACAGTTTTTTTCCTTAGTGTTTTCCACTTGTATTCCACGAAAAAGAATTATTAATACACTTAATTTTCTTTTTGATTCATTAGTAATGTCTATATAAATATAAATTGAATGAGGTTTCAATTGAATATCCGGCAGCCACTCTTAATATTATCAATAATATTAATCATAGGAATAGCGGCAGTTTCAATATTTACGTATAGCCAATCAACAGAAATATCCATTCTATCTGAACAGAAGACTAATCTTGAGTCATATAGAGCAGATCTTATGGGTCAGGTAGTTGAACTTCAAGCAGATCTCGCAGAAATTAGTGAAAAAAATCAACAACTAATTCAAGATATTTCAAGCAGAGAAGAATCCATTATTACATTGGAAGCTGAGTTGGCAGAAGCAAAAACCCAAATTTCGGAACTTAGTAAACAAATTGATGAATTATTAATACAAATAGAAAATTTAGCTACCCCTATTGACCAGCGCCATATAGATCCATTGATATTAGCAACACAAAACTGTGCACAATGTCATACTCAGGTAGTCGAACAAGCACTTGCAGGAGAATCAAACAGCTATCATAACACTCATTTTAATAATAATCTTCTAAATTTCAATTGTATAGACTGCCATAAAAGCGTCGACATCCAATCTGAATCAGAGGGGCTAAGTCGTGTGATAGATAATGCAACTTGCAAACTTTGCCATACCACCTTTCCAGATAAGTTATGGATGGATGATACAGATGATGCAAAATCTTTTGCATTGCGATTCCCTAATTGTGTAGTATGTCATGAAAACTGGGAAAGGCAAATGAAAGATGTAACATTTATAAATTTAGAAGTGATTACAAATAGTGATTGCAGAACCTGTCATGTTGACAATGCATTCTTCGTTATTGAGAAGGATCCTATAACCATAGCATGCACAAAATGCCATATAGATTAAATGAAATAAACCTAATATTAGATGGGTGTTTAGTATTAATTCGATTGTTGTAATGTAAAATATAAATAATCTATGAATAAGCCTATACTTGTCATCTTGAAAATAGCTTCACGAACTACCTTTAAATTGGCTGGTATAGTTTTATTGATTGTTGGTCTTTCAGTAGTTATCTATGCTGCTTTCTTCCTTGAGAGTTCTACATATTATATTGAGGCTTGGGATTCTGACCAACCAATTTCATCAAGAGGCGAAACTCCGTTTCAACGGTATTTGACTGGATTGTTTGGTGTGTTAACCATTTTTCTAGGATATAAGGCATTAAGGTTTATCCCGTATGATGAAAGAGATATTAAGAACGTTACGGAGTTTGACTTAGATCCTGAAAATAATTAATTGTCTGGAAGAGACTCAAATAGGGTATTTTTGACAGACAGAACAAATATTAATAATTTTCATATTGACTAATTCAACGTTTTTTCCTTACTGCAGTTGTCTTTGGTTTAATTATGGCTACTTCACAAATCTTCTATTGTCACTATGGGATTTTTATCATGCCACAAGTGTTACTTGTTACATTTATGACATCTGCTTTATCTGAATCTGAGTAAATTGCAAGGCAATTTGTACCTAGTTTCTCATGCTTGTATTTATCTAGATAAACTTAAGCAGTGATAAATAGGTACAGTTTAAGGTATAAGTTAACAATTAGGCGTTAACTTTGCTGTTAACTTTTGGGATAAACTATTTCGTGGGTGACTGTTGTGGGTGTCTAGCTGGTCAAAACGACGAATGGGTATGGGTGTCGTAAATTGTCATTACTGTTAATTTATTCTATTTTCTATAATAAGATATGAGAGGGGGTAGTAAGTTAACGGAGAGTCTATCTAGATAAAAACGATATTTTAGTTTATCCACTGTAAACAAATAACAATATAAAATCCTAAAATAACATACATAAATACAACATTTACTATTTAAAGAATAGAGCAAAAATGGTGGCAGACTTTGTTGATATAGCATTAAGTTTTTTTCACTTGGTAGGAGCTTTCATCTGGATAGGAACTACACTCTATACAGGGATCATCTTCACACCAGTTTTCAATAAGCTTGAACCACATGTTAGAGAAACAATAATTCGAAATCTTGTTCCACAGCAATCTAATATTCTTATCATTGCACTGATTCTCACTGGTCTAACAGGATTGTTGCGTACATTTCGCAGTCCTATGTACTCGTATTTTATGACTGACCCTTGGGGTTGGGGTATACTATTAGGTGGTGGTGCTGCTGCTTTAATGGCTCTAATTAGTTTCTTGGTGATTATTCCGTCTGGCAAAAAGTTATTGGAAACATCTACTGCAGGGTCACCTGAATCTAGTGAGTCTCATCTAAAAAATCCTTCGAGTCAATTGCCTGAAATTGCTAAGTTACAGACTCGCATCGTGAATGCTTCTATGATAAACTTCGTTTTATCATTTGTTGTAATCTTTGGGATGGCTGTAGCAGGTTAAATCTGAATTTCTCAATCGATTAATCGTTAGTCATTTTATATTAGGTATATCTTAATGTAATCTTGGGTAATTTAAGTGGATTAATACACAAAAGGATTAATTTAAGCTGTATTCTTTATGTTGCTTCATGAGTAAAAAAAATGATGCTAAGAAAAAAAATGATGATAAATTAGCTTTGATAATAGTGGGCAGTGTTATTGGTGGAATTATTGTTGGTGGTGTTGCAGGGGCTCGTCTTGGCTTTGGTTATGGAATTGAGTTGGAACAGGAGAATCAATTGGAGAAATCTCTTGAAGATAAGAAGGCTTTTGCTTCACAACTTAAGCTTGTGTTTAATGATAGAATTGAGAATGTATCCTCTGAATTAGTGGGACTATGTAGTGATTCAGAAAATGGGTGTACTCAAAATATTCTTGACTCCATGTTAATCGCTTTAGATAATATCAAGGTTGATGAATCTATTATTAATGAATTATTAGAATAATTTTTTTGGTTTCAATAGTCCGTAATTGATGGTAAGGCTTGAGAATTGTTCCTTAGGGCTTCTAGGAAAAATGTTGGGAACAGGTTTCGGTTCTTTTGTACAAATTGCGTGAAATTTGTGTCTAGTATGTATGTAGTTGCATGATCGTCCTCACTTCTTACACTTCGTCCATATGTTTGAACTAATCTTAATACTGTCTGCCAGTCATACCATTCTCTGTCTCTCTGGAGTTTTATTTTAGTTCTTTTTTGGGAGAGATCTGGATAGGGAACTTTCATTATGATTTGGAATCTTGACGATTCATCTTTAAGGTCTATTCCTTGATGCAGGCTTGGAGAAATCAGGACTGATGCGTCACTCGAATCATGTTTTTTCATTAATTCTGTTCTGTTGGAGTTTCCTTCTGTTGTTTTAAGTCGTTTTTTGTTTGGTTCTGGTATCTTTTGTAATATGTAGTTTGTCTGATTATATGATGTGGTGTGAACAATTCCTCTATCGTATTTGTGATGATGCATTATTCTGTCAATCATTTGAGTGATCTTGGGTAATGCAGCATTCATAGTTTCACGGTTAAGTTTCGCTGTATTCATTGCAAATATAGGTCTATGTTCTACTGGAAATGTTGATTCTGATATTTGAATGAAACTTGCTTCATTTACTGATATTCCTAATTCAGTGCATAAGCGTTCTTTTGAAAAAACTGTTGCAGACATAAGTAGAATAGAATCAGCTACATTGAATAGTGGAAATGTGTAATCACCAACATGTATTGGCTGAAAAGTAATTTCCTCGATTGAGTTATTGCTTAATTTCTTTGAATTGTTAATGACCCAATTAGAGGGATTTCTCTTTAAATCATCAATAAAACTTTCTAAATCTTTGAGCATTTCTTTACTTATTGCTGTTTGGTCTTGATCTATTTCCTTATCAGCAGATAGTGTTGAAAATTCTTTCAAGATATCTTCAATATCATAGAGTACATCTATCCAAGCTGTTGGTTCATCTTCTCCTTTGTCGGGTATGATGAACTCATCTTCAGGTCTTATTTGATCATGGAATTTTTTTAATACATTATTTTTAATTGAAAAAGATGAGAATCCTAAAATCTGTTTCTCTAAGTCGTGTACTTCATCACATACCAGAAGTTTTCGATGAGGTACATCTGCAGCGTATTTTATTTCGCTCAATAGGAATGGGTAGTTGTATACAGTAATTGGTGCTCTGAAACCTGACCATTTTTGGTTATAGTAGATGCAAAGCTTGTTATCTTTTAGTTTCTCACATTTTGAGTTTTTATTGCATTGTTTGCTTTTGTGTGTTTTGTATTCTTCAAATGTTGTGTAGTGTGGGCAGTCTTTTAGATTCCAGTCGATTACGCATTTTCCTTTACTTGCTAACGGAAACTTACTTGATGATCCATAAGTTATCTGTACTCCCTTTACTTCCTTTGGTATTTCGCAGCGGAAGTTATATTTTCCTTTGACCACTGGGAATCTAAAGTTCTTTGAATATTGATCTTGAAGCTGTTTCGTGGAAGTTAATATGTGAGCGGATTCTTGATTTCTACTCAGTGCGACCGCTACCGCTGATTTTCCAAAACCAACAGGTGCCTCAAGAATAACAAATTTGGTTGATTTTAGCGCATCTTCGATCTTATCGAGAGTTTCCTTCTGGAATGGTCTCATTGAAGGAAAAGGGAAGAAATCTGAAAGTGAAGAACCTGATTTGGAAATTACTCCATCTTGTTCCTGATAATCACATCTGGTACAAAAGAATACACCATTTCTAGGTCTTAATCGGTTGTCACACTCAGGGCAAAACTTCACTGTAAAGAACCCATCCGGATTGCAATTATCCTAGGTTTAAATCTATTCTTGAGAATTTTTTTGATAATGTGTTTTCTAACATCTGGTTCTTGGTCTAAATTTTATGAAGTGGCTTATATGGCATTCATTTCAATGTGTTGAGCCTATGACTTCACATAGACTCATTATTGGAGAAAAAAGGTTTTTAGAAATCAAAGATGATTAGTCATGTTTGATGGAAAGATTCCAATTCATTGGTTGCATTCACATGCTTATTGTGAATATCAAATTTTTCTAAAGCATGTTAAAGGTGTAAAGATTGCACCTACAGCAGCAATGATGATGGGTGCAAAGCGACATTCCGTTTTGGAGGTTGAGCATAAAGAGAAAGCGACTGAGGAATTGAGTGTTGACGATGCTCTTAAGAAATCTAGGGATGAAAAAATTGTTCTTATTGCTCGAGAAGTTCCTGTTGCTTGGTCTCAGCTTAAAGGTAAAATTGATGAGATCCATTTTATGTCTGATCAAATAATAATATTGGATGATAAACCTAATACTGTTGCTTGGGATTCGAATAAGGTTCAGGTTTGGGGCTATTGTCTCGCGTTTCAGGAACAGTTTAGACCGAAGTTACCAATTTCTGCTCTTTTGAGACATAGAGATACTCAAAAAACGATATGGGAAGAAGTGTTTACTGAAGATCATAGAGATACAGTGTTAATTGCTGTTAATCGGATATCTGGAATTATGATGGGGGAAAAAGAACCTATACCTACTGATAACATTAACAAATGTAGGCGTTGTAGCCTAAGAAATATGTGTGATGGTAAACGAAATGGGCTTTAACTCAAAATTATCATCTTTTTATTATTACACTATCATTATGAATAGTAACTACTGATTCTAATTTTTCTCTGAAATTGTGAAATCACTAATTTTTTTAATTATCTAGAATCTAGTTTTGTTTGAATTTACTAGTGTATGTAATGCTAGCCTCTCAATTGGTTTAGCCTTTACGAAATTATGTTTTCTGGTAGAACAGCGTTAATCCTAGGAATGCTAATCCAAGTATATGTGCTAATGTGCAAAGTATACAGATTGCTCCTATCTGAAACTCTGCATAAACTAAAAATGGAATGCTTGACACTCCAATTATAGACCAGGTCAGAAAAATGATTTGTTTGATAGGTCTCTTAAAAGATGCAGCTGATAATATTGTGGCGATTGCGAACCATGTTAAGCCTAATGCTGCAACTGGAATATCTAGGAATTGAGAGTAACTACTGGATAAAACTGAACTGCAGCTGAATAATGCGTTAAAATCGCAGCTCGTAGAATCACTGGAAGTTAATGAGATGAGATAAATAGAAAGTACAGTACCTGATGACCCAATACTTGTAAGTAAGACTCGTATGAGTCGTTGATTCACATTATTGTCAGCTCAGTTTGTTGATCTCAGCAATTAAAGCTGATTTTGTCGTTTCACCCGCAATAGTGTTGGCTAAAGTGCCATCTGAATTGAAGAAGAGATAAGTTGGTGTACCTGTGACTCCGAAGTGATTGAATATTTTGATTTCTGAATCGAAAACATGGACCATTGTGGATTCATATGTTCTGATGAATTCAGCTGTGGATGAAATAGTTGCTCCATTTTGAGACCCAGCGACCGACAAGAATATTATTGAATTTTCATATTCTTGATACACTTCATCAATAATAGGTGCCATTGTTTGACAATGAGAGCACCAACTTAACATAAATTCAAGAACAATGGGGCTCCCGTTTAGGTCTCCTAACTTTAAGGTTGCACCGTTGTATCCATCTTCAGTTACAATAGGTAATGGTATGTTAAAAATATCTTCTGCAGGAGTAGTGTCTTCGTTAGATATTGATGTGGGATTACCGAAGAAATATAGAAATGTGATGATTGCTCCAATAATAAGAATTATGGGGATAATTCTTATTCCATAATAGTAGCTTGCATGTTTATTTTTTGTATGACTTGTGAGTCCTGTATTATTGCGAAAAACCTGTCCGCATCTTTTACATTTGTTTTCCATCGCTTATGTCTAACTAATCTTAAATTTAGGGTAATAAAAGATTTTTCCTAATACTTGGGAGTATAAAATTTTAGCTTCATTTGGTTTTCTAAAGATATGGTGATATGGTTTCTTAAATGCGTTTAACTACAATTCCTATTGCAATGACAGTTATGATTATAGTTATTATGATTGTGGTCAGCATTGAGTAATTCTCTTGGTCAATATATTGACCTATTACATTTATGTTCGCATAAAGTAGCATTCCGAGAGAAATTGGAGTAAGTTTTCTCACCCAATTGTTAAGCCATAATCCGATTCCGGAAGTGATCAATAATATGGCCGTTGAAAATTCTGCGGTTAAATGGAAATATGTACCTTGCCACTCTGATGCTGGTACTTGATTAGATATTAGGAGAATCGCCCAAAAAACAAATATTGATGTTCCAGTTAGAACACAGTAAATTGAGATTATTTTTTTGATTGGGAACAAATCATTTGCAATCCTTCAATAAAGGTTTCTTTTGAATCAATAAAAAAAACTATCCAAAAAAATGTTTGTAATTATCCTGCAGCATCTAATGTCATTGTAATTTCATCACTAGTTATTGTTATTTTTCCTTCTATGAATGCTCTAAATGGGATTCCTGTTCCGTTCATGAAAATAAAATCAATTTCCTTTGTTTCATTTTGGTCAAGTTTTCCGATTGAGACTTCGTCTATTAGGACTTCACTGTTGTCTGTGGTTTGTATTTCGGCTTCAACAAATACGTTGTGTGCAGCAGCAGTACCGATATTTGTTAGGAAAATCTTTATTGTGGCATTTTCAATTGGTGGTGAAAATGATATTGTTTCAGAATCATATCCACCTGCTTCAAACTTGAAATCTGGTCCATCTTGGTTTGTATAAAACAGACTAACAAATAATATTGAACCAATAGCTATAACGATTATAATTGAAATTGGAAATATAAGTTTAGTTACCTTTTTTGGAGGTTTTTCTTCAGATTCAAGTGTGTTTTTCTGAATTGTCATTAACCTATACCTGATATTGAATTTACAGTATTTATAACAACTTTTGCTGCAACATTTCCTGAGCTGATTTCACCATTTTCTATATTTATATTGAAAATGAATTTACTATCTTCTCTGTATGTTTTTAGTGAAAAAATGACCTCAAAGATTTTATTTGTTTCTCCTAGTTTACGAGAAGCTGACCAATCAAGTTCAGTAGATAAGTCATTGAAAATGTCTTCGTTATTGTAAAGTAGGTTAATCTTTCTTATTAGATGTTCTTCTATTGTGCTTCCTTTGTCGTCTGTTCCCTTAAAATCTTTAACCAATCTAACAGCTAATTTGTTTAGCTCTCTTGTTTCATCATCTATCATTTCTGAATTGTTTGTGTCTTGCAAAGCAAATAATGTCAAACCAACTATTATGATTGTTGTTCCCAATACAATATATGCAAATTTCTTTTTGTTTCTTTTCCCACTCATTTCTACATATTTTTCTCCTTTGAAGAAGCGCCTCTTCATTTGTAAATTTTCTTATATAAATAACTTGATAAATTAATGAAGTAAAATGTTTATATTGTAATTATCCCAATTAAAAAATCGATTTTTTGTCTTCTGTTGCAGTAAAAGTAGAGGGTTTGGTTAAGATCTATGGAGCAATTCAAGCAGTAAATAATATCTCATTTGAAATTAATGAAGGGGAAATCTTTGCATTATTAGGGCCCAATGGAGCTGGGAAGACAACAACTTTAGAGATTCTGCAGTCGCTTCGAAAGGCAACAAAAGGAAGTGTATGTGTGCTAGGATATGATGTATCAAATAATAAAAATGTTCGGAAACTTAAGAAAGAGTTCGGAGTACTCCCTCAAGATTTTAATGCAATCGATAAGCTTACAGTGAAAGAGAATCTATCTGTTATTGCAAAGATGTATGATAAGCATGTGAACCTTGACAAGTTGATTCTGACCCTTGACCTTGAAGATAAGGCAAATTCAAAATTCGAAGATCTTTCTGGAGGATTAAAGCAAAGACTTGGAATAGCAGGTGCTTTGGTAAATGATCCTAAGATGATCTTCCTTGATGAACCTACCACAGGACTCGATCCTAGGGCAAGGCGAGATGTTTGGCGAGTGATTGAAGACCTCAAGAAGGAAGGGAAAACTATCTTTCTAACCACTCACTATATGGATGAAGCTGAAATACTTGCAGATCGTGTAGCTATTATTCACAAAGGAAAAATTGTTGCAATCGGAGAAACGAAGACCTTGCTTGAAAAAAATGGAGGCGGTAGAACAGTAATTCTTGAAGATATTCCAGAATCTATAGCCAAAGAAATCAAGAACCGTTTTCCAAAAGCTACAATTGTAGGGACAGATGTGAGAATCCAAATCTTGAAGTTGAAAGAGGTGAATGAGATGATTTCATATTTGACAAAGAAAGGCCTAGAGCAATCCCTCCAGATAACGAGACCATCATTAGAGAATGTGTTTTTGGAATTAACAGGAGTTCATTTGACAGAGGAAGGAGAATTGGCTTGAGAAAAGTAATTGCTGTAGTCGATCTAACTCTTAGGAGTTGGTTTCGGATAAGATCAGCTGTCTTCTTTTCTATTCTCTTTCCTATAATGCTGCTTTTAATATTCTCTACAGTTTTTGGAGGTGATAACGATCCATCCTTTAGTCTCTTTGTTCAAAATCTAGATACTGAGGAAGATGGTGAATCCTCAGATATGTCTAAGGTATTCTTGGAGATTCTAAATAGTACTGATGTGTTCAATATTTCTGAAATTCCTGCAGATGCTGATGCTAATTCCTTCGCTAAAGATGAGATTGGTCCACTAGGAGGGGTCTATAGAATATTGATAATTCCAGAAGGTTTTGGGTCAAATATAGTTTTGGGAGCAGTTGGAAACAGGATATCTGTTACACAGAGTACTATTCAGATGCTTCTTCAAGAAGAACGATCTCCAGGAACACCTATTCTTGGCCAACAAGAAAAAGAACAGATTGCTGCAGGAGGAGCTGTGTTGGATAATGTCGTCGGAGAGGTTGCTTTGGAAAAAACTCATCTAGTTCTTGTGTTTGATCCCTCTGACACTTCAGGGCAAGTTGTATATTCTATACTGTTATCCGTTACTGATTCTTTTAGTAATGGTCTTATTGGCGTTGGGGAGAGCATATCTTTTGATAGGGAATCTATATCTCAAGATACCTTTAGTGCTGTTGACTATTATCTTCCTGGGCTCATAGGTGCATTCGTCATGAGTACAACTGTTATTGGTATAACTAGCCAAAATACAGAGTTCAGAAAAAGGGGAATAATCAAGCGTCTCTCTTTGACTCCATTATCCCGTTCAGAATGGATAATTGGAAGTATCTTAGCTCAGACTGTTTTGGCGTTTATTCTTACTTTGATGATGTTTGCGGTTGGATGGGCTGTTCTTGGTGTAACTGCAGTTCCGAATCTTCTTGTTGTTGCCATGGTTATTGCAGGGGCAATTCAATTTTCTGGTCTTGGCATGCTGATTGCTGGTTTGATTAAAGATATTGAGAGTGCTAATGCAGCGAGTAATGCAATAGTCCTTCCTATGATGTTCCTTTCGGGTGCATTCTTCCCGTTAGATTCAGCACCTGAATTTATTCGTATCATTTCAAGTCTGCTCCCGTTAAAATATCTCATTGATGGTCTTCGTTTCGGACTTATCTCGGGATTTCCTGAGGGTGCAATCATATCCCTTGCAATAACTTTTGGGTTAGCGGTTGTATTCGTTATTATTGGATCAATTACGACCAAATGGCAAGAGGCCTAATCATAACATTCTTCGACAAACGCATAATGTGGAACTATTATTCACATATTTATATAGGATATTTTTAACCCTCCGATGTTTAATTTTAGGTAAGGAGTGATAAATTGTGAGAAGAAATAGAGAAGTTCCTTGTAGTATTTGTAGGAAAATACTTCCTACGCTTATTGCTCTGAAGGAACATAAAGTAAAGATTCATTCATATTAGATTATAATGTATTTAATTGACATGCGGAATTCCCATATTTATATTATTCTTAATGGAATTAAAATATCTGGGATATAAAAATATTTGACTATTACTTAAAGGAGTAATGAATGAAATAAATGATATGATGGAAGGAACTGAGATTTTTTTAGTATTTTAGAAATAATTTGATAATTATTCTAAACTTTTTTAATTGCTTATTGTTTGTGGTTGTAAAACTGGTTTATATGCATCTTAATTCTCGTAGTTTTATTCTTTTTGGACTTATGATGGGGCTTTTCCTAGCTGCTATTGAAGCTACGGTGGTTACTACAGCTATGCCCAAAGCGGCGTTATCTTTAGGTAATGCTGGGCTTTATAGCTGGATTTTCACTGCATATATTCTGTCTGCTACTGTTTCAGGTCCTTTTTGGGGTCGTTTGTCTGATACGTATGGTAGACGGTTAACTTATGTGTCTGGTGTGTTTCTTTTTCTATTGGGATCTGCTCTATCTGGGATATCCCAAGATATGTTTCAGTTGGTTATCTTTAGAGGTATCCAAGGTGTTGGTGGTGGGTCTTTGCTTACATTGACTTATGCGATTGTTGGTGACCTTTATCGGCTCAGGGAACGAAGTCGGGTTCAGGGGTATCTTAGTTCAGTTTGGGCAATTGCGAGTCTTCTTGGTCCACCCCTAGGTGGTTTTATTGCTGATAATTTGGATTGGAGGTGGGTTTTCTATGTCAATATTCCTTTTGGTGTGTTGGCCACTATTATTGTGGCTAAATGGTTAGTTGAGAAAAAGCGAGATGTAGATGGAGGATTAGATATCCCTGGAGTAGTATTGTTCAGTTTATCTGCTTCCTCTTTCTTGATATATTTGACAGAGTATTCAAGTCTTGGGCAGATTGGTTTTGTTCTTTTGGTTGTATCTGTCGTATCTATGGCTTTCTTTATCAAGGTTGAGTCATCCGCTAAGTCACCGCTTATACCTTTCAAATTTATCAAAGATAGAGTGATAGCTATCTCATTGGCATGTACTCTGTTTACAGGTGTCGCATTCTTTGGAACAATAACATATCTCCCTATTCTTCTTCAATGGGTCATCGGTTTATCTGCATCCAGTTCAGGAATTCTTTTGACACCTACTATTTTGGGTTGGGTTATTTCATCAATAGTTTCTTCAAGAGTTCTGCCTAGATTGACTTTAAAACCTATAGTGTTGATTGGAGCTAGTTTCATTTCTGTTGGATTAATTCTACTAGTAATATTCCCAACTGAAGTAATGGTTTCCATCAGTGGCTTTCTTATTGGTCTCGGTATGGGTAGTTCAGTGGCCCCTGTATTGATAGTGGTTCAAACAGTAGTTCACCCTGCATCCCTTGGTATTGCAACTGCGTTAGTGAGTTTTATGAGAAATCTTGGTGCATCTATTGGTGTAACTTTGATGTGGATTCCAATAAAGATAGCATTGGATAATGCTGGTTTAACATCTGTATCTCTTATTCCTGAAGGGCAAGGAGCAATTCTTTCATCAGCAATTGGGAATGCATTCATTATCGGATTAGTAGCCATATCAATTTGTATACTGCTCTATCTTCTATTACCTAAATTAGACTTGGTGGAACGAGATAAAAAAAGGTTCAAAGAATAATGTTTTGTATCCGTGATTATCTTTAACATAAGATATTCGATATCTTATTATTCTTAATTCTTTTCTGTATATATTAAGTCTTGGATTATTGTTGAATAACTCAGTTTAGAATTATATTATTGAATGTTTAATAAGTGATAACCAGAATTATGGAATAATTTGACTCAATATTATTTTGATGATATTAGGCGAATATGATTTCTTGACAGTGGGTGTTTGATTTGAAATATGAATGTCCTAAATGCAATAAACAATATGATGGGAATTACATAATGAAGAATAGATACTGTGAAGATTGTCAGATGCGACTTATCCAACGGAGAGAACAAGCACCAAGGTTGAAGGTTAAATTACGGAACAATAAAGACCTTGAAATAAGTATATTTGATGTTTGGTCTTTCTTTAAAGAGTTAGATAAGGCAAAACCAATGTTTGGTTCAAGAGAATTTCTGGTTACGTGTGTAGTTGAAAATTCAGTTATTATTTTGCCAAAGGATGGACGTAAACGATCAATTGCTTATGCTGAATTTCTTAGTGTTTGGTGTGAATATGTTAAGACTAGGTCTGAAAAAGCGGTTGATTATGTTAAGATATCCGGTAATACGCCATATATTTTGACTGTAATTATTTTATTTCTTGAAAGTAAGTTGGCTAAAAAGTATCATGATAGTTTCAACCCATTAAAGGAAGCAAGTGAAGATAAGGGGAAAGGGGTTGTTTATCCAAAAATTGTGGATGTTTTAGTTAAACGAGAAGGGGCTCTTCATTCTGAGAATGTTGAGTTTGATTCATTAACTGAAAATCGAGATTCAGAAATCTTGCTTGCTAATCTCGAAAAGTATCCTCACGCTTTTGTTCTTGCGTCCATATTGCACCGAGAAGTAAGTGCTGCTGATGTTTGGGATATACCTTACAAGTTTATGGAGCGACTTGGGTCTTTTGAGTTTCACGATATTCAAAAATTATCTTTAGAAGATGTGAAAAAACTTATGTCTAGTCCATCACCTCTTCATATACACCCAAATGCAATGGCTAAATCTCTCTATCTTGGGGTTCAGCATATTCAGGAACGATATTCTGGAAAAACTTCAAAAATTTGGGCAGATATTCCAAGTAGTGTAACTATTGTTAATCGTTTTAGTCTTTTTTCTGGTGTAAACCATAAAAGTGCAGTTAAGGCTGCAGCAATTCTTGTCCGTAAATTCAAGATTCCGGTTAAAGATAAAACTGCACTTGATATTTCTGTTAACAACAAGGTGAAGAGAGTTTTCACTAGACTAGGATTAATATCTAAACATACTTCAGATAATGAAATAATAGAAAAAGCTCAGGACCTCTATCCACCTTACCCTGGAGTATTTGAATCTCCAATCCAAGAAATCGGGAGAAAATGGTGCAAACCAGTCAATTCGGATTGTATCTCATGTTATATGACAAAGTACTGTCCTAAAGTACTCTGATATTTTTTCAATACAAACAAAAAATATGATTACAGAGTATATTATCAAGTTGATTGTGATGTTTGATAATTCTAGGTTCTTCATTGTCATTGATTAAGTGTGTGGCAAAGAAACCCATTATTGTCAATACTATCTTTTGGTCGTGACCACTTGAATTCAGCAATTATTGTTCAATAATCTATTTTTCTATTGATTTTTTTTCGTTTTTGTCTCAGTTCATTCTGGGTTTATCTTTGAGGCTTTATCGTAACATTTTATTGCTTCGTCTAGTTTTCCCAGTTTGCCTAGGGCGATTCCTTTATTGTTTAATGCATCAATATCTTTTGGATCTATATCTAGTACTTTGTTATAGCATTTTATTGCTTCTTCAAACTTTCCAAGTTTATAGAGGTCATATCCTTCTTTGAAGATATCCTTTTTGCTATCAGTAGAAACCAATTACTCATATACATACGCTATAATTAATAAAGTATTCATATAAATGAAAAAATGATGAATGTTTTTTCACGTATTGCGTTTATTGAACGAAGATATTGATTCTTTTCTATAACGAACCATTTTGGTGTTGGCAACTGTATTCTTTTTCAGGTTGTTTATGTTTCAATTATTGATAAAATGAATCTACAGATAATCAAATCGAAGAGAGTACTAATGAATCGTTGATTGTGTAATACATATATATCAATTTTTTAGATAATCTATTGATATTGACTATCGATGTACTAGCAGAGTTGGAAAATGAACATAAGAAGATCAGAAATACTATGCTAGATATTGGTGAAAGTTTCGAGAAGGGCAATCTTTTATCAGGTATGAAGTTACTCGGCTCGATTAATGGTCTTGTGGGTGCTCATATGAAGTTTGAGGACGATATTTTGTATCCAATGCTAAGGCGTTCGTTTGGTGAAAGTATCGATAGTTTGATTGACGAGCATACTGAAGTTAGGGTTGCAAGTACTCGTCTTGCTGAAACATTGTCTAACTTTCATTTATCCGAAATGGAACAGATTGTTGAAGGCTGGTGGGATATTATGCCGTTGTTAAACCATGTTGATAATTGTGATACGGCTTTAAGAAAGATGAAAAAGTTGAGTAAGCAAGAGAATTATAACCTTGGAGAGAAGCTCAGTGAAGCCAGATCTTTAAAAATTCCTATGCTCGCTTGGGCAAAGGAACTTGATGAGTACCGTTTATAAAATTCTGATCACGATAAAGAGAATCTGTTTACAAGCTTCATCTAAATCTATTTTTTGAAAAAAAAGTGATAAGATATTTATCTAATTTTCTTTTGATTTTAGTCTTGGTGTTTCATTTTTCTTAAGTTGGAGATGATTTCTTGCATTTCCTTGAACCTGCTTATTACTGGGAGGGCATCACTTATTGCTCTAGTTGAAAGAACTCCTATTATTTCATCTTTTTTGCCTTTTACTGGTAACCTTCGTATATGGTTCTTTGACATAATTTCAGCTGCTGACCACAGAGTTTGATTTTCATCTATCGTTAAAAGTGGTTTAGAAGCAATATCTTTTACAAGAGTTTTGCGAGTATCGAGCTCCTTCATTATGACTTTAATTAATATGTCTCGTTCAGTAAGCATCCCAGGTTCTCCATCATTTGAAGTTACGATAACGGAACCTATGCCGTGTTCCACCATAATTTCAATAGCTTTCCTTACTGATATGTTATCTGAAATTTCAGTTTTCTTATGTACCCATTTTGAAACTAGCATCCAATCTTTGCTCAAAAACCCATACTCTCCTGATGAAAATTAAAGTATAGTGGATATATTTATATCTATTTTCAGATTTCTATCGATCATGATAAAGTTTTGGTTTTATAGGTAGTTCTGGTTAAATTCTGTATATACTGATTTTCTGAAGTTTTTTCTTCTTCATCCTTTTCCAGTATTATCATCGATGCTGACCCTAATGTATTCTCATAATCATAGTGAAGAGTTTTATATTATTTGTGTATGTTGGAATATGATGGTTAGTTCAAGAATTGTGATTGTGAGTCTAGTTGGTGGGCTTCTTGCAATTTTGATTGGTGTTTATATTGTTCCACAGGACGGAATTGATGGTGTTGATGTTTCTGATGTTTGTCCCCCCTCATTGACTACTGTTATTGGTAAAGTTTCTGAGGGTGCGCAGAGTGGGAATGTTACTGTCTATTTTATTGATGCAGGAGTGGGTGATTCGATTTTTGTTGATACTTCAGATAAAGATGTGTTGATTGATGCTGGTGAACGGCATGATGGTGAATTTATTGCTTCGTTTCTTGTTTCTATTAATGTGACTAAAATAGATTATTTAGTTGCATCACATCCTCATTTTGATCATATTGGTGGTTTAGTGACTGTTATGGAGCGTTTTTCTAGTTTGGGTATACCTATCCATATGGTTATTGAGAATGGTCAGGACAGAAATACTGATCTTTATCGTGAATTCAAGTCTTATGCAAATGAGATTGGTGTAACTCTAGCTGAGCGTTGCCAGATTTATCAGTTGGATTCAGAGACAGAGATGGTTATTGTAAGTCCTCCCCAGCCTTTATTATATTCAAATCATTGTGAAAATAGTATTGTTCAGATGATTAAATTCAGAGATATTTCTTTTCTTTTAGCTGGAGATATTGAATCATTGAGTGAAGCAGAAATTGTTGAATCTGCGTTAAATATTCAAGCTGAGATCTTAAAAGTGGGTCATCATGGTGGTAGAACTTCTTCTACACCTTCTTTCTTATCAGCTGTTGATCCGGAAGTTGCTGTTATAACTGTGGGTACAGAAAATCAGAATGGACATCCTCATCAAGATGTACTTGATCGATTAGAAGATATTGGAGCTAATATTTATCGAACTGACCTTCAAAGCACAATATCGATAACAACAGATGGTGTAAACTATTCTATAAAAACTAAAAATTAATTTTTTCTTTTAAAACGAATCTAATTGATACAAGTTTTCAGTCTTAAAATATCCAGTTTCATTGAAGGGAATTAATTGTTAACAACTTTTTTCTGAAGATTGCTATTAAGATACATATTTTCATTCACCGTCAAACAAATGGATCATTAGGAGGAAGTACTGAAGGTGCTG
The DNA here is from genome assembly GCA_030745655.1 of Nitrososphaerales archaeon. GTDB lineage: Archaea > Thermoproteota > Nitrososphaeria > Nitrososphaerales > JACPRH01 > JASMAB01. The sequence continues at coordinate 63,188 of JASLOE010000002.1, forward strand.
GTGTGCTTCTACTTACATCTAAAGGCCATAAGACAAGAAAAAAGCGAATTACTTCACTTTCATTCATGATGAATGGTTCTAACTATGTGATTATTGCTTCAAATGGAGGAATTAAAAAGAACCCCGGTTGGTTTTATAATTTAAAGGAAAATAAGGATGTGACAATTCGTATCAAGGATATTACCAAAGAAGTAAAAGCTACTATAACAAGTAATGATGAGCGAAATCGACTTTGGCCAATAATTACTGCGTGGGGGTCCAGAGTATGCCAAGTATCAGGAAAAGACCTCACGTAAAATTCCGATTGTAATCTTAAGTCCAAAAACTTAGGTTCTTACTTTATGCTATCTTTAAATCAAGAGTTTCTTAAGCGCAATTACATTTTTTACAGGTCGTTTGCAGCTGTAATTCTGACACACGTATATTGTTGCTTCATTATTTAATGGCAATTTATCTTCTAACATTGGCATTATCTTTGTACGCTTATTTTGTTCATCAGGAGAATACGCGACGACTTTATTCGGGATAAGAGTTTGTCTTATCTCCCTAAGCATATCTTTGGATTCACTAAGTTTACCTGAGATAACTATCTCTTTTGGCTTTCCGGTTAGAAAGTCTAAGGTGCATAACATCTGAGCGAGATGTTCAGGATTTGACTCCAGACTATCCCAGAATGTGAGAATAGTTTTCTTTGAGAGTAAACGCATATCATTATCTGATGTAAATTCGCTGATCTTGGCTAAGTTTATAGATGCTACCCCATTTCCAGATAGAGTTGCACCGTTGTAAGCATCTTTTACTCGTGCGATGATGTCCGTTCTACCTTGCTTTGTTGAGTAGAATCCACCGCCATCTTTATCTGAGAAGAGATCTACCATTATCTGGTTCAACTTTAGAGCGGCTTCCAGTTTTGAAATATCAAAGTTTGATTCATAGAGGTCGATTAAACCCATAACCATAAACGCATAGTCTTCAAGCAGCCCATCTACAGCTGCTTCTCCATCCCTCCATCGTCGATTAAGGTTTTTTCCATCCAGTAAGTTATTGAGAATAAAGTCAGCTGATCCTTCAGCAGCCTGTAAGTATTGTTCATCATCAAAAATTTGGTATGCTTTCGATAATGCTGAAATCATCAAACCGTTCCAAGAAGTTAAAATTTTGTCATCTGTGGCTGGTTTAATCCTTTTGTTCCTATGTTTAAGGATAGTTTTTTTTGACTGCTCTAATGATTGCTTAACATCAGGCTCAGATATACTTAGTTCTGAGGCTATTATCTTAGGTTCCTTTACAATATGAAGAATGTTATTATTATTCTCAAAGTTTCCTTCTTCTGAAACTCCATAGTGTTTTGAGAATATCTCTGCACTTTGCTTATCCAATATTTGGGTAATTTCTTTCTTGTTCCACACATAATAGGTGCCTTCTTCTCCTTCACTTTCTGCATCCTGAGATGAATAGAATCCCCCTTGATCACTCCTCATTTCTCTTACTACCCAGTCAAGAGTTTGCTTTGCTATATCGCTGAAAAAGGGGTTCTTAGTAGCTTGCCAAGCTTCAAGATAAACAATGGGAAGAAGAGCATTATCGTAGAGCATTTTTTCGAAATGTGGAACCCGCCAATGCCGATCAACTGAGTATCTGTGGAAACCTCCTGCTAACTGGTCATTTAAGCCTCCTTGTGCCATTTTAGTCAATGTCTTAGTCACCATATCTAAAGCTCTGGTCTTTTTGGTTCGGCTATAATACCTGATTAAAAAGAAAAGTAAGGATGGAGTGGGGAATTTTGGAGCTCCACTGAATCCACCATTAACAGTATCGAACTGAGTAGTAAGGGTGGCGTATGCTGCGTCGAGCGGGAATACCGTTAATTTTCCTTTGCTGCTTCTAAATTCTTGTGATAAGTTACCAGCTATTTTCTTTGCTGACCCTTCAATTTCATTTCTCTGTTCCTTCCAGAGTTCTTGCATTTTTGCCAGTATGGTTTTGAAGCTGGGTATTCCATAGCGATCTTCTGGAGGGTAGTATGTCCCACCAAAGAATGGTTGTAAGTCGGGTGTTAGGAATACTGAGAGAGGCCAGCCACCCTGTCCTGATATAGATATTACAGCTTTCATGTAAACTTCATCTATATCGGGTCTTTCTTCTCTATCTAGTTTGATTGGGATGAAGTTCTTGTTCAATATTTTGGCTGTTTCTTTGTCTTCAAAACTTTCTCTCTTCATAACGTGGCACCAATGGCATGATGAGTAACCTATGCTGAGAAAGATTGGTCTTGCCTCAGTTTTTGCTTTTGTAAATGCTTCTTCTCCCCAAGGATACCAGTCTACAGGGTTGGATGCATGTAGAAGCAGATAAGGACTCTTTTCTTTGGATAATCGGTTCATTGTTAGAATAATAATATATGGTTACAATTAATAGTTTAACTTTTTCTTATTTATGATTTAGATAATGTTATCATATTCTGTCTTGAATATATCTTTTAATTCTTGGAAGATGTCTTTTTTGTTTACCGCAAACTTCACAAAATTTTCCTACTATACTTCTTTTCTCACAACAGTTAGAACAAAAAGCATAATTCTTGAAATCTACATAAACCATTATTCTGTTTTACCTATCATTTTTTTTTAGGCAAAATCAAGTATTTTAGTTTATTGTTTTTTTTATTTATTTTCTTTTTTCAATAGGTTCGTATTTGCAGTTCTCGTCTCCGCAGGACCTTCCAATGTAGGTTGAACTAGGTCTGTAAAGGACTGCTTTGGGCTGGGCTTCTGCAAATTTTTCTTCGATTATATGTGCTACCCACCCCACCATTCTTTGAACAGCGAATAATGAAGTGAATATCTCAGTATCTATACCGACCATATAGTATACTGAGGCACTGTAGAGGTCCACATTAGGATGGATATTCCGTTTTTTTAGTTTCAAGAACTCTTTCTTTGTAGTCTCCTCTATCATCTGAGTCATTTCGTACCATTTTGGTTCGTTAGTTATTGTTCCAAGTTTTTCAGAAATACCTTTCAGAATAATCGCTCTTGGATCATTTGTTTTATACTGTGCGTGACCCATTCCCATAACTAGACCACCTTTGTTGAGTCTTGATTTAACCCAGTTTTCAACTTGATCCAGTTCACCAATTTCTATAAGATCTTTCATTACTCTTGTATTTGCTCCACCGTGAAGTATTCCGGAAAGAGTACCGATAGCAGCTGTAACTGCTGCATACATATGGGCTCTTGTTGATGCTACTCCTCGAGCAACGAAAGTTGAGGCATTGAAAGAATGATCTGCATGAAGAATGAATGCTATATCAATATATTTTGCTATTTCTTCTGTGGGTTTTTCACCGTTTATCATGTATAGAAAGTTGGCTGAGTGTGAAAGGGTTTTATCCGGTTTGATGTATTCTAGACCATTTCGAATACGGTCCCATGCTGCAATTACAGTTGCTACTTTAGAAATAAGACGGATACCTTTTCGTCTGTGTGCATCCTTGTCTTCGCTTTCTAAATCAGGATCGTAATCTGCCAATAGAGAAATGGTTGACTGTAAAACATCCATAGATAAAGCCGATGGTGATCTGGATTTTAGGGTCTGTACAACAAGGTCTGGGATATCCCTTTCATTGGCAAGCTCTACTTTAAACTTTTCAATCTGTTTCTGATTCGGTAAATCTCCATATAACAAAAGATAAGCTGTTTCTTCAAAACTTGAGTACTTTGCAAGGTCTGTAATGCTGTAACCTCTATATTCCAGCTTTCCATTCTCACCATCAACCCCACTAATCATAGTGTCTGCTACATGTATGCCTCTAAGACCAATATTCTTCGTATTGATTTGTCCGTTGTTATCTACTTTTGTTTCAGTCAATCTACGTCCCATTATCCCCTAATCTAATCTAAATCCGTAAATATGCCTCTTTTCCCTTTAATTCCTGAATATATCGATACAATGTATGTGATGTTTTATGGTTTTAAAGGATTAATATGTTTCTCTGATGAGGAAAATCGATCTAAAAAACGCATGTTTATCGATGTTGTTATTTCCTTTTTTCTGTTTTTTGTATTAATTGTATTTAATTTTTTTCAGTTACTTTAAATATCGTTTACAGATACAACTATGAATTGCCTGTAATTTGTTGCATATATCGAAATCTATCACGTTTTTTAATAATAGATTTCTTATATTATGTTTAATTCTTTTTTTATTATCGACAATAGTTTTTCTTCCAATTTCTGCCTATACAAAATCATATAGTAATATACAGAATCTTTCATCACTAAATTATCACACGGAAACTGATTTGGGTAATCCTAAGATTGAGTACAAACTTTCTAAGATGTTGAGCGATTCAGAAGAAAATGAGGTTATGGTGTCGATTGAGCTTGATAGTGATTATGTTCTTCACTCGGGTCTTCTAGAGGTATCTGGTTTTAGGGTGCATAGATTTTATGATAATTTGGTTCAAGGAAATATTGATCCCAAAAATATAGAGATTATTGCGGATCTTCCTTTTGTAAATTTTGTTCATGAGCCCATTAGATCTTTTGGTTACAACACCATTAGTGAGGGAGTAAGTTTTCTGAAAGCTGATATTGCTCAGAGTATTGGTCAAACTGGTAGTGGAGCAAAAGTTGCGGTAATAGATGGTGGCTTTAATATTTCTAATATAGAAATATCGCAAAATATTCAGGAATTTAGATCTTTTAGATTTGATGATAGTATTGAAGGAGATAATCCTGCTCATGGCACGGCATGTGCTGAAATTATTGTTGATGTGGCACCTGATGTAGAATTATATCTTTTCACTATTGATACAGATCTTGATTTCATTAGTGCTGTAAATTATGCTGTTTCTTTAGGGGTTGATATTATTTCGATTTCTGTAGGTTTCTATAACTTAGGAGCATATGATGGGTCAAGTAGTGTATCTGAAGTTCTTGAATTAGCTAGGAATTCTGGAGTTTTACCTATTACTGCTGCCGGTAATGAAGCGAATAAACATTGGTCAGGTGTTTTTTCAGATAGTGACTTAGATGATTGGCATAATTTCGATGTGAATGATGAAACAAATAGTTTTGATTTAGATGAAGGAGAAACAGTAATTATCTATTTGAGTTGGAATGATTGGATTTCTAGAACTCAAGATTATGATATTTATCTGTATAAAGATGGGGAACCAGATTTAGAATTAGTGGATTATTCAAATAATCGACAATCAGGATTTAGAAGGCCTACTGAATCAATATTTTATACGGCAGATTCTACTGATACTTACCATATTTCTATATTTAGAGATTCTGCAAATATCAATGTAATGTTTGATTTGTATATTTTAGGTGGTTCAAACCGGGAATATATTGTCTCAAGTGGAAGTATATCAAATGTTCCTGACTCCAAAGGTTCTTTATCTGTTGGTGCATTAAATTGGGTAACTGGTGATTTAGAATCTTTTAGTTCACGAGGACCAACTGCTGATGGAAGATTAAAACCTGATATTACTGGGCCAGATGGTGTAAGTACTACTTCATATTCTGGAGGTTTTTTCGGAACATCAGCAGCAGCACCACATGTCGCAGGTATAGCAGCTTTAATTGTTGGATCCAATCCTTCTATTAGTGCAAATGCGCTTGCATCTATAATAGAAAGTACAGCAGTGGATTTGGGTGATCAGGGAAAAGACAATCTGTATGGGTCAGGGAAAGCAGAGGCTAAATATTTGACTCTGGATGTTTCGCCGAGGATTGTTTCAATTATTGCTGGAAACGATATTATTTCACCGCAGTTTCTTCCTAGACAATTCTTGGTGGATGATAGTGTTCAAACCATTTCCTTATCTACAATTTCGGTTACTGAAGATGATTCACGTTTTGTTTTTAAGAAATGGAGTGATGGAAGTATTTCTCCGGTAGTGGAGCTTTTTTTTGACGGTACTTGGACAAATAAAGTTGCAGAATTTAATGAACAATATCTATTAACAATACAGTCACAGTATGGAAATCCAGTATCAGAGGATTGGTTTGATGGAGGGGCACAAGCATCATTTTCTATTTCACCATTTTTTGATCATGGAAATGGAACAAGACGAGTATTCACTTCTTGGACAGGTGCAGTTACTGGCAGTAATCCTTCAGCATCAATTATTATGAATAGTCCTAAAGTTGTTTCTACTCAATGGAAGAAACAGTATGAATTGGTGATTGAGTCCCCTGACCAGTCATCTACTGGTCAGGGTTGGTATGATTCTGGTTCAATGGCATCTTTCTCGGTTATTGAAGAATCGGTTTCTACTAATGACACTAGGAGAGTTTTTAAGCGTTGGTCAGGTGATTTTATAGGTTCGAATCTTTCAGGTACAATTTTAATGAATTCACCAAAAACTATTGAATCGATTTGGGATGCGCAGTATTTGCTAAGTATTGATGCGCCCCATCAGGCAGCATTTGTAAGTGGCGGATGGTTTAATCAAGAGGAGATCGTGATGATTTCTGGGAAAAATATTTGGAATAACGTATTGAATTCAACAAGAAGTGTAATTCAGTCAATCTTGATCGATGAGAATGAGGTTACTGAAGCTAGAACAAATGCAGATAATTTTAGTTTGGTAATTATTATGGATCAACCACACAAAGTCCAGATTATTGAAGGGTTACAATTTTTCTTTGACATAAGTGGAGGTAATAATGTTGAGTTTGAGCCCCCTAGCCCGACAAGAGATAGTTGGTGGGACAATGGACAAAGTATCATGGTAAGTACAGATAATGTTTGGAGAATTATCAATGGTGATTCCAGACTTAATCTAATGGCTTACACTTTAGATGGAAATTATGTTGAAATAAGTAGATCTAATGCTTCACGATTCAATTCACCAGAATTCTTGATGAATGGTCCAAGATCTTTTCATTTCATTTCGGTAAATCAATATCTTTTTGATATTGAAGGAGGGCATCAGGTTCAGTCAACATTATCTCCAACTTCTGATTATTGGTTTGATGCTGGGGCAATAATTGATGTTTCCAGTCAGTCTTTTTGGTATTTGGATCAAGAAGGATCTCGAATAATTCTTGGTCATTGGCAGTTAGACGAAGACGATATTCAAGAGATTCTAAGGTCTGAAGAAGAACGATTTATTGTTGTTGGCATATCGATGAATGCTCCACATAAACTGAGTTTTATTAGCATTATTCAATATCATTTAGAAGTTGTTTCAGAACTAAACATACCTTTAGGAAGCGGATGGTATGATGAAGGTGTCACAGCAATTATTGAGGTTCAATCGATATCAAAGTATGATAACCAAACTCGACACGTATTTGTATCTTGGAGTGGTGATATAGTATCTGATGAATCAAGCACTACAATTGTTATGAATTCTCCAATGAAAGCAGAGGCGCAATGGAAAACTCAATACTTTTTTCAGATAAAGTCACGTCTTGATTCTTTTGAGGGTGGTGGATGGTATGATCGAGGTAGTCAAGCTATTTTCAGAGTTATTGCACCTGTTGAGTGGACAAATAATACTAGAAGCATTTTCACAGGTTGGTCTGGGTTTTTTCAAGGTGATTCCATTGAAGGGTCAATAATAATCGATTTTCCAACAGTAGTGGAAGCAAATTGGAGAACACAATATCTCTTAGAAGTACTTTCAAGTTTTGGAGAAATATCAGGTGGTGGATGGTATAATCGTGGTGAGTTGGTATCTCTTCAGGTTCCAGAAAAAATAGAGCATGAAAATTTTACTCGCCATGTTCCATCTGGTTGGATGGGAGATATAATTACAGATGATATGATTGTTGTATTATCCATAACTGAACCATTTCTAGTAGAAGTGAATTGGAGAACCCAATATTATTTAGAAGTAAAATCCAGTATTGGAGAAACAGATGGTGATGATTGGTATGACCGTGGTGAAATAGCGCATTTTAGTGTTCAATCAGAAATAGATTGGGGAAATCAGACCAGAAGCGTATTTCTAAAATGGATTGGAGATGTTGAGCTAGTTGAACCTGAAGGTTCATTGATGATCTTATCTCCACAGAAAATATTGGCTCTATGGAAAATTCAATATCTTACTTCTTTAGTTTTTTTAGATAATGATGCCAATATGGAGATTCTCCCTTCATCAGTTCAATTAATTGGTAGAAACGGTGGAAAGGTTATTCTGCAGGATTTCAATTCAATTTGGTTTGATGATCAAGATTTTTCAATTAATGAAATATTGTGGATGGGTGTTGATGTAAAGCAGACAGGGATTCAACCTTTCTTAATTTCTGAACCGGGTGAATTGAGAATTCTAACCGAAACATATCCACTTCGAATTATTGTTAGAGACCTTCTTTCTTTTCCTGTATCAGGTGCAAGTATTTTCACTGAATTTGCTAATGGAACCATTGTCCAAGGGTTTACAGACCAGGCTGGTGAAATCCAATATTCCTTGATCCCTCTTGGTGATTATTCATCCACAATAAAGACATTCGGGCAGAATGTAAATGTGATTGGAGATGCAAGTATTAATGATGAGTTGAATGTAATGATATCTGTTAGTTTACCAATTTTTATATTGATTGGAGTTTCAATAAGCTCAGCGATTGGTGCTTATTATATGGTAAAAATAAGGAAGAATCCGAAAAGGTTCTTAATGATTTCTTTTAGAATTATGTTGAACTAAGCTTAATTGGACAGTAATATTATGCAAGATATTGTAGAAAAAACGCTCGAGTTAATGTCTCTTTATGCAAAGAAAGATATTAAGATCCCGGAATCTTTAATAGGAGATCTCGGCAAATTTATTATTTGTTCTGAACTTAAACAGAGATTCCCTCAAGCTACTTTGCATTTTAAAGGTGGAACTTATCCCGGTCACGATATTGTCTTAAATAAATTAAGAATTCATGTAAAATCGAGGGTAAATCCAGCTCCTAAAAAGACTAAGAGAGGGGAATTAAGGTTTGAAGATTCGCCTAAAATTAGTAAATCAGTAATTAATGATGAGAAATACAGTATTATCATTTTGATAGTGATCTATACACAAGAGGATTATTCGAAAATTCTTGATCAGAATATATATATTTTTGATAAAAAAGATTTCAGGTTTTTCTCTACTGTAAATTTTCGGTCTGGAAAAAGTAAACGTGATTTCACTATCATTAATATTCTTCGTATGACTGGTTCATTGACTCCAAAAAATCAGGTAATTTTCGATCATTATAGTGCAAATGAATATCCTGCACTTTTTAGAAACTCTAAGGATAATTGGCAAAAAATATCTTATGAACTATGAGAAATACTGATATGTTTCAATTCTTTTTTCATATTTTTAAATAAAATCAACTTGTAGATTCAGATCGTTTCAAAAAATATGAGGTCACTTATAAAACGGAGGGGATTCCACAGAATATTTGGGCAACGATTATTTTTGTTGCATATACTGAAAGAAAGAATTTCATTATTGGTGACATACTGATTGTGGTGAGGGTCAACTCGGTATGTTTGCAAGGATAACCATTGAAACACTATAACACTATCGTTTGCAGATTAAACAGATGATGTCTTATTCTTGGCTGGATGTATGTATCAGAAGTTCCACAAGAGCCTCAATTTCACTTGTAGTTAGTGGTTTATCTTGTAAAACAAGTCTCATCGTCACGGATGATGGTTCTGATCCATTCAGATAATTTGTGAGTAGTTCTTTATCCCCTTTGAAATCTGGTATATCCTGAAACCAGTTTGGAGGCTTAAGAAAAGCTACTGATAAATCTGGACCTATATTAACTCCGCTAATCCCCATTGATGTGAGGCTGTGGCAATCACTACAAGGAATCCCTTGATTAGATAGTGGTTGATCTCCATTAAAATATGAAAGTCCAGTATCAACAAGAGCTTGTAGATTGGCTTCTTCTTGCTCAATATTTGAAAGTTCATCTTGCTCATTGTATGGAGATAATGCAAAAATTGCAGTAACCCCAACTATGAAAGCTATAATTATGCCAATGATAATGTAATTGTTTATCTTAGAGAACTTCTTTCACCTATCCTAGATAATTAGAAATTTCCATATAATATTAATGACTGCATTAAAATTAGTTATTTTACCTTGTACATATTATTACAAGCTTAGACTAATTGTTGTTTAATTGATGGGTATGGTAAGTGTTCTCCAATGCATGTTCTAAGTTCTTCTCTAGTTAAAATAGTCATTTCCAGCAAATAAAGAAAATCTTCTCAAATTTAAACTTTCAAAACTTCGAAAACGTAATTGAACTGTAAAATATTAAAACTGAAAAAAGATAAATAACATCTAGAGTTTTTTTCTATTTAGATCTATGAGTCAAATTGCCCTAAATAATGATTTGAATCCGCAGCAGAAAGAAGCTGTATTCACTTCAGAAGGGCCTACTATTATCATTGCTGGAGCAGGAAGTGGAAAAACAAGAGTTGTTACAAACAAAATAATTAATCTAATCAATAATGGAATTAACCCAGAAAATATTCTTGCATTGACATTTACTGATAAAGCAGCAGCTGAAATGTACGACAGAATTTATGAGATCGTAGCAATTCATAGTGATCTAACAGTTTCTACATTTCATTCATTCTGCAAGGAAATTATTTCGGAGAATATCATTGATTTAAAACTTAATGCTAATTTCAAAATAATGGAAAGTACTGTTCAGTTAGTCTGGTTTATAAAAAATATTGATTCTTTTGGGATGGAATTTGTTGAAGTGGGTAATCAACCAACTACTCTTGTAAATGGAATAATGAAAACAATCTCGAAATTCAAAGATGAATGTATTTCAGTTGAAAAACTCGAAAAATATCTCATTCAAAAAGATTCTGAAGATTTAGATGACGAAACCCAAGAACAGATTAATTATTTAAAAGATATTTTTAAAGCTTACAAATCTTATGAGATTTACAAATCAAAAAATAATATGATTGATTTCGGAGATATGCTCTTTAAGATATGCGAATTGCTAAAGAGCAAGCCACTTATTCTTAAGAAATATCAAAATAGATTCAAGTATATTCTTGTAGATGAATTCCAGGACACTAATTATGTCCAGCTCCAGATTGTTAATTTACTTGCTTGTGAACATAAGAATATCACAGTAGTTGGAGATGATGATCAGAGTATCTATCGTTTCAGAGGAGCATATTTAACAAATATCGCTGAATTTAAGAGGTTATATCCAAAATATAAAGAGATATTTTTAGAGCAAAATTATAGGAGTACTAAAAAAATTCTTAATGTGGCGAATCAACTTATTTCAAATAAACCGGATAGAATCACAAAGAAATTATTCACTGAGAATGACGATGGTGATTATGTGGTTATTGCAGAATGTAAAACAGATGAAGATCAAGCAAATTATCTTTTAAAGGAGATTAACAAGTTAACAAAGGACAATGAGTTCAACGATATTGCAATTTTAACGAGAGCAAAAAAAGATGTACAACCGATTATTGAATTATTTGATAAACACAAAATTCCATATGAATTTGTAGGGAATTTAAATTTCTTTAAAGAGCCTATTGTTAAAGATATTATTGCATATATGAGGTTGGCCTTAGATCCAATTAATGCAAATGCGGAGGTCGTACGAATACTTAATCGAGATGTATTTGCTATAACACCTACTGAGATAGGTAAATTCTCACGATTTGCACATTATAAAAAGATAAGTCTTTTCGAGGCGTTCAATAGTTTAAAATACATAGCTGTAAATGAGAATAAATTTACTTATGTGAAGAACAAAATCAACGAATTAATAAGTTCTAAAACAAAACTGAAACTTAATGAGTTCATTGATAAAATATTATTTGAACTCGATTTTTACAAATATGAGGTAAGTATTGGTAATGAAAGAAATCTTGCTTTGTTAAATCAATTCCATAAGTTAGCCATAGATTATCACAAATTATATGATAAAGATGAGCTAGATAGCCTTGTTGAGTTTATCGAATATGCCTCAAATTTTGAGGTTAAGGAGCATTATGAACCAATAAAAAATGTAGTTCAAATTATGACGATACACACTGCTAAAGGTAAAGAATTCCCAATTGTATTCATACCCAATTTAGTTAAAGGAAAATTTCCTCCTAGAAATAGAAGTGATAAATTTGTGATTCCTAACGACTTGAGTGATGAAATTAAAACTAATTTAGATGAAAAGGAAATCCGTATCCAGGAAGAAAGAAGATTATTCTATGTGGCAATAACAAGAGCTGAAAAAAGACTTTACCTGACTTATGCATTGCGATATGGTGGTAATGTAAAAGATTCAATAGTAAGTCCATATCTTGAAGAAATAGAATATCAAAATAATGTTAACTCTAAATTCAAAGAAATAGAACTGGACCCTATTGAAATAAAAGAAGAATCTGTTAAAGAACAAATTAAACAAAAATTCATCAAAGAAATAATATCTGATTTAATTAGAACTGATTACGCGAAAATTATCCCAAAAATTATGATTTTAGATAAGGTTGAAGGGAATGATCCGAAAGATCTCTTGAAAGTAACAGAGCCTGAGTATGAAGATATACTTACGCAAATTAAGAATGATGAATTGGATATAGAAAAAGAATTGGATAAAGAACCAACTTTTTCAGTTTCTCAGTTTAATACATACAATAGATGTCCCAGGGTCTATAAATATAGCTATGTATACAAAATTCCAAGCCCATCTAAATCATATTTTGATTTTGGAGGAACAATTCATTCAGTAATAAGAGATTTATCAAAGAAGATTAATGATGAAGAAAAAGTTGGCATAAATGTAGCATTAGAATTGCTTGAGGCCCATTGGCAGAATGAAGGATACACTACTGAACTTGCAGAAAAACAAGCAAAAGATGAAGCAAAAAGTATTCTCAAGTCCTTCTTAGTCGAACAATCAAAGATGACCTCAGAAATAGTGGGTATAGAAAAAAAATTCACTATTTCAATTGATGGTCATGCTGTACTAGGATTTATTGATAGAATCGATAAAGAAGGTGATGATTACACAATTATTGACTATAAAACTGCTAAAACTTCTTTATCAGAAAATAAGTTAAGAGAAGATTTTCAACTCTTAACATATGATATGGCAGTTCAGACTTTATTTGGGAAAAGGCCTAAGAAAGTTGGTTTATGGTTCTTGAGAACAAACAAAAAAGTTATGATAGAACCAAAAGATGAAGATATTGAGAAAATTAAAATTCAAATCCTGAAAACAATCGAAGGAATTATGGGGGAAAATTTTGAGCCTACTCCAGGTTGGGTTTGCAAAAATTGTGATTATAAATTAATTTGTGATGCACAGAAATAGTATAAATTGTTGGATGTAGCCATTTAGAGAGTGATGAAATAAATGATTGAAACTGGATATGATTTAATTCCTAAGCCTATTCTGGAATATGTGAAAAATAGAAATAAAAAAAGACCAATAATTCCTCACAAATATCATGTCTCAAGTATAGTTGGTTGTTTAGTTAAAGAATATTATAGAAGAACAATAGGTGGAGAGATAATTGCTATTCCAGCTCTTCTTAATATGCTCAGAGGAACACTTTTTGATGAAGTATTCACACCATTATTTGAAAAGAATCAGAAAAGATATGATGTAACTAGAGGAAAAATTACTTTGACAGGGCAATATGATTTTGTTTGGGATGGAAGTTTATGGGATTTGAAGATACCTAAATCGGTTTTTTTTAGAAAAGAGTCTGGTGCAGGACCCCATTATATCAATCAAGGAAAAACGTATTTGGCTTTTGCACATTATCATGGAGATTTATTAGATGTAAATAAAATACGAATATTGATGATAGCAGGTGACGGAGTTGTTCGTGAAACAGTTGAAGGGGACGATGAAAATATAATGAATACTATGTTTGCTAGGGCTTCTGCTGTAGATGAGGATTTAGCTAGAAAAAAGATTAAAAATATTCTTCAATTCTCTGTTCCTGAAGAATCTTGGGAGTGTGGTTCACAAATCTGTTTTTACGGAGAGATGTGTCCATATAAAAAAAATTGATAAAATAATATCAAATTTAAACTTTCAAAACTGCACGAAACACTATTTTGCTCCATTCATCAAGTGTCTTCAATTCTGTTTTTTTGTATAAACATATTATGTAGTTTTTGTTGTTGTTGGTTACTATGAATGTTAAGTTGTTGGGTGGAGATGGGGAGATTGGTGGAAACAAAATTCTTGTTGAGCATAAAGGCACTAGGATTTTTCTGGATTTCGGTATGAGTTTTAAGCAGGCTGGAAAGTTTTTTTCTGAGTATGTTCAGCCGCGTAAATGTTCATCTTTACAAGATTTTTTTGAGATGGGTTTGTTGCCTGAGTTGGATGGAGTTTACCGAGAAGATTATCTTAAACATATGGGTAAACAAAAAGAGAAGAGAAGTATTGATGGTGTTTTCTTAAGTCATGCGCATGCAGACCATGCATGGTATATCCATTTTTTGAGGATTGATATACCAATTTTTTGTAGTAAAACAACAAAGGTTATTCTTCAGGTGTTAGAGGAGACAGGTAGCGGCTCGATTTCTGACCTAGTTTCTGCTTGCGATACTTTCGTTTTTTATCGAAACAACAAAGGTGAATTAAAAAGGGCTTCCAGAAAAAAGAGTGAGTTTGTTCATGATCGAGATTTCACGATATTGGAGCCTGGAAAGAAAGTGTCTGTAGGGACTTTGGAGGTTGAGATGGTTCCTGTTGATCATTCATTGCCTGGTGCATGTGGGTACATTGTTTATTCTGATGAAGGGAACCTTGTTTATACTGGTGACATCCGGTTTCATGGTTCACATCAGAAGCTTAGTGAAGATTTTGTTGTGAAAGCAAAACAAGCAAAACCAAAAATTTTGATTTCTGAGGGGACAAGAATAGATACTGACAAGAAAGATAGTGAAGCAGGAGTTAAAGCAAAGATTTCTGATCTTATTTCTGATGCTGAGGGGTTGGTGTTTGTTGAACATCCTGTGAGGGATTTGGATAGAATAAATACAATGTATGAGTCAGCGAAAGCTAATGGTAGGGAGTTTGTGGCTAATCTTAAGCTTGCTTATCTTGTTCAAAGTTTAGGGGATCTTTGTCCGTTTAAGTTAGATGATGTTAAGATTCTTGTTCCGAAGAAGAGTTGGGGTCTAATTGGTAAAGAAGATATTGATCCTGATCTTATTGAACAAGATTACAATAAATGGGAAAGAGACTTTATAGACAGAGACAACTCAATAATTTACAGTGAACTTAAAGAGAATCCCAGTAAATATGTTGTCTCTATGAGTATGTGGGAAATAAACCAGTTATCCGACATAAATCCAAAGAACGCTGTATGGATCAAATCATCATGTGAACCATTCGATGAAGAAATGAAGATAGATGAAAAACGAAAAAAGAATTGGTTAAGACACTACAAAATCAAAGAATATTCTGCTCACGCATCAGGGCACGCATCAGGTGACAAAATAAGGGAAATGATCAAGGAAATAAACCCTGAGAAGGTAATTCCCATCCACACAGAAAACCCTGAAATGTATAATTAATTGTTTTTATTCATCTCGGTATTGGTTCAAGAATATGATTATATCATACATTTGTATGATTAATGATTTAATATTGAAATTATTACGAATAACGGAATAAAATTTACTAATTCGTGATGTTATTATGCTGAATGAAACATATTTATGTTATAATCATGCTATATGTTAAGAAATTCTTTGACTAATACTATTATTGTTAAGCGGAGGCCTTTGGAACATTATTTTTTATCTATTTTCTCTCTTATTCTTAATGAAGAAAAAGAAATAATTCTTAAATCATATGGAAGTTCAATAGGAACAGCCATCGATATTGTTAATCTTCTGACTGGGAAAATCCTTCCAAATTTCTTCAATGTTACCTTAGAGTCCTCAATTAGCAATATTGATGTATTTGGAGGGAATCTTGATATGAACAAGTCGAGTAATAAAATATCTGTTATTAAAATAATATTAAAAGTGAGATAAATGGAAATAATTGATATTTGTACACTTGAAACATTGCTTAGTGCAGTGCAAATAAGAAATAAAACTTTGAATCTTTTCACCACTATTGGCTCTGAAGATATACAACTTTGCTCAATAAATCTAGATGATAACGAACTCAAAGTTAATGAAGAACTCTTAATTACGGAAGTAAATGATAAGAGATCAAGACTTCTTTCAGATAGTAATTCTAGAATGGTTAACGCATTAATGAGGTCTGCTCTCTTGAAACCTAATTTAAATAAATTCAGATTGCAAATTTCTCAGTGGGATGATGTTATTTTTGGGTTAGACACAAATATATTTTATACATGTACAATTACTTCATCTATTCTTGATGATTTACTAAAAATTCCATCCGGTGATTTTATTGATACTCCTGATTGGATGACTTTTGTGTTTAGCAAGGTGGGTATGGGAGAGATAGAAAATAGGGCTGGTCATTCTCATAATCCAACAAATAGAAGGCAATGTTTAAGGGCCATACAAGAAATTATGATGATAAATAGAAGCAAAGATTTGGAGGGAATCTCATTACTTCTTACAGGTTCAATCCCACCTGAAATTGATTATTCTACCAGTACAACTAATACAGTTAGAGACTCAACAATTAGGGAACAGTTTAGATCATTCCTAAAAACAATCGATTTTCATAAAGGAAGCTACTTTCTCACACAAGATTTCAATAGTGCAGTTTTAGCTGAAGCTGAAGGTTTGAAGAGTTTATACATCCAGAAACCTAATCTTCCAGAACAAGCTATAGATTTTCATACAAGTGACAAAGTTAATGTTTCTGAAGTACTTTACGAGTTGGCAGTATCTTTCCAACCACTTATTCTTAAAATGGATGGTCTTGAACTTGAATTCTTTAGTGAATGGTCTGGAAAAAACCTCAATTCTTGGGAAAACTGGATGATGGGAATCAAATGGCGCAAAGACGATATAAAACTTAATGAAGAAATCCAAAAACTAAAAAAACAAGAAATCAACCAAAAAATATGTGCCGGTTAGGATAACTTAAAGAAAAGACATGTACATTGGTTAGAAAAATGACGCGAAATAAGTGGGAATTATTAAAAAAATATGTGATTGGAAAGCGTTGAAAGTTTCTTTAGATGCTGATATAATCCATGAATAAACTAGTGGTTCATTTTAGGAATCTTCTCTTTTTGTGATTTGAAGGAAAATGACAGTTTCCTTTGATGAATTGGAAAAAATTAAGCCTTTATTGAGAGAATATGTTGAGCAAAGTCCAAAGAGTGTTGAACGCCAATGGGAGTCTCCCATTGAGATTTCACAGCGTCCTTTTCATCGTTATGCTGGAAAGGAGAGCCAGAAGATTGCTCATTTTTTACTTATGTTTGCTGCAGTTGACACGGCAGAGCTTGTTACAATGCCTGAAAATGCAAGAGCCTTACTGAAGTACCTTTATGGTTCTTTAAGTGATGACTATTTTAAACCGAGTCAAATTGACCTCTTCAGTAAGCATATTCAAGACTTTAGCAATCACTATAATCTAGGTTCATCATATGAGCAAATTCCGGAAATTCTTGATTCAATAAACCATTTTGTTCAAGAGAATGCGAAAGGAGACCTAGTCAGTTATGCAAAGAAGTTTGCTACACCTGAAGAAATGGTAAAAGAAGTTGGTAATAATATTCCATACATAGGAGGATCACGCCTTGATCATGTACGGATGTACATGCGATGGATGGTGCGGGCCCCTCCTGATCTTGAGATTTTCAAAAACTTTTCAAGTAAACAACTGCAGATTCCACTTACATCATTTATGCGAAACATTGCAGTCTGTCTAGGTATATGCTCAAAAGCAATTGCTGATTGGGATCACCCTCAGGAAATTGATCAAGAAAGAAAACGGCTAACACAGTTTGCATTAGAACTTTTTCCAGAAGACCCTGCAAAAATTGATTACCCATTCTTTATGTTAGGCAGATGGATTAGAGACCAAAACTTGAGTTTGCAATTCCTGAGAAACTGGCTTCAATTCCTAAAAAAAACATATGTCAAACTTCAAAGACCTCCAATCACGTTCAATGCTTCCAAGATACGACAAGAATCTACTTTTGAAAAAAGAGTAAGAGAAGAACTTGAAAAATTTCAGTTCATGTTTTCATTTGAACCGCTCAAATTCACTTTGTCAAATAAAAAGGGAGAACCGCAGAACTATACCCCTGACTTCATTCTACCTCGATGTCGAAAACAAAGAAAAATAGTCATATTAGAACCTCACGGAATCTGGACACCTAAACAAAAAAGGAAGTTCCAATTAGGTAGTAAGACTTCCTACTTTTGGGCTTTTCCTTCAGAGATAAATATTGATGAGATAAAGTTTGTCAACAAACTTCGTTTATTTATGAAACTGTATAGTAAAATGTATTACTCAATTCTTATAGTCCCATCCGATGTAAAATACCGGGTTGAAAACTATCCAAACATATGCAATGAAATATATGAAGGTGAAGACATACCAAAAATGCTTTTTGATTTACAGAAGAATATGAAATAAATTTTACGTGCTATTATCAATCACCTACATTTTCTTCGTCTGGTTGGTGTATATTATCAAAATATTGTACTATCTTCTTTTTCTAGAAAAAAGTAAGTATTATTTTCTTTTAAAGTCTGGATAATTTTGGTTCTTATTGTTTTTCGCTATTTTGATATGATGTAACGAAAATATGTGGTTTCATAATATATGTTTAATAATATCCAAAGATTTTATTTAATTCTAATTTGAATGCTCCTCCTTCTAAAGAAATGAAGTTAGAAATTAGCTTAAGTGACTCTAGAGCTATAGAAATTGTTGAGAATATTCCTGCTGATAAAAGAGATGAGGTTATTGAGAAGTATATTATTCTTGGAGAAATGGTGTCTTCTCATGCATCAATCACAACACGAAAGGAGGCTGTAGCGGACTTTTTTGAACCATTAAACATGGATATGCAAAAACTGTTGACGAATCAACATGCAGAGTTAAACACAGGTATGCGAGAACTGTTGACGAACCAATATACAGAGTTAACGAACCAGCGTACAGAGTTAAGCACGATAAGAGAGCAATTACAACGTATTATCCCAACAGTAACGACATCTGTTAAGAAAGGCGAAATAACTGTTGATGCTATATTCCAAAGTCTTCAAGAACGTTTCTTGGACGACTCGTTTGAGGATGTCTCAGCTACTGCAAAGTATTCAGATATTCTTGCAACTACAAGTACAAAGACTCCCGTATTGATAGAAATCAAAGATTACAAGAATAAAGTTCCTTCTGATGAGATTGATAAATTTTGGAGAGATTTAGAGAGACGTGGCGCCCGTTACGGGATATTTGTTTCGATGCATTCTGGGATAACAAAGTGCTCTGGTTCAATTAATATTAAGACTGAAATGAATAGAACTGCCGTATTTGTTGTTAACTGTGAATTAAATTGGGTTGGACATATTTTTGCTTTTCAGATGATTAAGAAATTATCAGAAATAGAGTCTGTAAAGAAGAAGGAACTTAAAGGCCAAGAACTAGGTAACGTCATAACAAAAATAAATAGTAAGTGCAAGCAACTTCAAAAAGACGTAGAAATTCTCAATGAAATTACTCAAATTGCAGATCGTCTCAAAACATCCAATACAAACAAACTTGATGAACTTATAGATCTTGCGAATAAACACAAAAGATCTCTCAATGAACAGATTGAAGAAATACTTGATGAAATAAAGAATGTGGAATTATGATCAATACATTCCAATAAAGTAAAATGAAAAGCGTCTAAAGAAAAAATTACATATTTGGTGATTATTTTTAGAGAATACGAAAAATACGAAAAGTTAGGAATTTCAATAAATGAACTTATCTCAATAAATGAAATGTTGAAAATTCCTGAGAATAAAAATACTTCTAATGCGACAGAGAAACGGAAAAAATATGTTGAAGAGGCAATATCATGGAAATGCGGAAAAGACCAACAAAACAGAATAATCACGATTGTTTATGATATTGATGGACATGGAACAGCTGTTGCAGTGGGAAAGCCAGGCAAAGAAGCAGATAAAAATTATAAGGGATTTAGAAATTATAAAACAGGATTGAAAGGAAATAATCCTAATGATATGAATCCGCATATTTTACTCCAACATTATAGTCTGGATCTGCAAAAATACAATCAAATTTCTCACCTTTTTTTATCAACTTGGGCATTACATCTAAAACATCTCCACAGATTACACCATCTAACATTTCATCTCTGATTCTTTGAATATCTGTAGTTTTCGAACCTTGTTTTGACATGTTTATCAGCAAATTAGTTAATGAACATCTTAATGTCTCTGGAATATGTTATTAAGTTTCTTTCATAAACGTTAAGTGAACTATTTATGTAACACTATTCATAACAAGGATAATAATAAGTCAAAATAATGAATAATGCAAAAGAATCTTATAATTTAATCTTAATGAAAAATAAACCACTAAAATATCTTCTTCTAAAAACGCTTTAATCAAGGTTTTTCAGTGTTCTAAAACTTGTACAGTTAGTTCTAATCACTGGTTTAATACCTTAATCTATGTATGCATATTGCGGCGGTAAATGATGGAAAAAAATGCGGTATTGGCGGTAATATTGGTGACATCTTTAGTGGTGTCAGTGGTACTTATTCTTGATACAGTGGAGAGTCCTGAAATAGAAGCTTATGGACTTAAGACCTTCAACTCTATGTTTGAGCTTGATTCCTATATAGAGAAAGGATTCAATAATCCAAAGAATAGAGGCCCAATTTTTATGGAAGTTGCTATGGAGGATGTAGCTGCTTCTCCTGGTGCAGTAAGTGAATTTAGTGAAACCAACATTCAAGTTGCAGGTGTAGATGAAGCAGATATAGTAAAGACCGACGGAAAATACATTTACTTTGTAACAGGCAATAGTCTCCTTATCATAAACGCTTACCCAGCAGATCAGATGCAGCTTATCTCAAATACAACAGTAGACGGAAGAATAACCGGACTCTATGTCAACCAAGACAGAATAGTGATATTCCAAGAAAACAGTGTTTGGTTTGGTAATCCAAGAATCCAAGAAGATGTAGAAGTTGGAATAGCTATAGAACCAGGTTTCGCATCTTATGTAGATGGATTCCACATCAAAGTCTACGACATAACCAAGAAAACACATCCAGAACTTGTCCGTGACGTCTCAATGAATGGAACCTACATCAACTCACGAATGATTGACAATTGGGTATACGTTATAGCTGACCAATCAGCAATATATTGGCTACAGGAAGAATACAAAGTTGTTCTACCTGCTATAGATGATAACGGGGAACCCAAAGTAGTTCCTGTAAGAGAAATCCATTACTCAGACAACGACGATATAGCAGCAGCTTACACTATGATAATTGCAGTTAACATCCAAGACGAAACAGAAGAAACAGAAATGAAAGTAATGTTATCTGGTTTTGCAACCACACTATATGTCTCACAAAGAAACATCTATGTGGTAACCCCTGACTGGGGCTGGTGGTCAAACGAAGGAAAAACAGTTATCCACCGAATCGCAATAAACAAAGGAACAATAGCTGTAGAAGCATCAGGCTCTGTTCCAGGTAGAGTTCTCAATCAGTACTCACTTGACGAATATGAAAACCACATGCGAATAGCAACAACTTCAAGCTCATCCGATATGGAAAGATCAGAGTTCAGCAACAATGTTTACGTTCTTAACCAAGAAATGGAGATAGTTGGCACACTTGAAGATCTTGCCCCAGGAGAACAAATCTTTTCAGCACGATTTATAGGGGCAAAAGGATATCTTGTAACCTTCAGAAATATAGACCCACTATTCACAATAGATCTCAGTGACCCACAAGCACCAACAGTTCTTGGCCAACTCAAGATCCCAGGATTCAGCAACTACCTGCACCCATTTGATGAAAACCACATAATCGGTATAGGAAAAGACGCGATCCCAGCAAAAGATAGAGACTTCGCTTGGTACCAGGGAGTAAAAATCTCTCTCTTCAACATAGCTGACCCAGACAACCCGATTCAAGTGAGTACCTTCCTGATAGGTGACCGAGGAACAGAATCACCGATCCTATACGATCCACACGCACTACTTTTCGACTCAAGAACAGGCCTCATGATCTTCCCGGTACTTGAAGCAAAAATCAACCCAGCAAAATACCCACAAGGAATACCTCCAGAAACATACGGTGAACACATATTCCAAGGAGTATACGCACTCAACATAGATGCAACCACAGGAATAACCCTCATGGGAACACTAACCCACATAACAGACCCAGATGTTTTCATTAAAAGTGGCTACTACATGTATTCTCCAAGCGAAATAATAAGAAGCCTATACATCGACGATATACTCTACACAATCTCAAATAACAAAATATCTGCAAACAACATAGACACACTTGAAGAACTAGCGACTATATCCCTAGCAGAATAATTGCTCTTTCTCCACCTTTTTTCTAGGGTTTATTTTAACTACGGTAGAATAAGTTTTTGAAGATTTAAATGAAATGGATTTTTATTTATCTCTAAAATTACATGGTGGATTGAAGGAGATGAATAGACTTCGGTCAGTTTTCTTGTTTATTGCAGTTCTAATACTTTCTATGCAGTTAAGTTCTGCAAACATGCATGAATGGGAGTCAAAGCCACAAATAGTTTGGGTAGATAACGCTCAAGGTGAAACTGTCCTAATAATAACATTCGACTTCTCAGAAAAGTCGGATCCTCCTTCAAATACCCTATACCCAAGTAAGTTTCAGATCCGGACATCACTCAACGGAGTCGATTGGACAGAACTTGACCCCATAAATATCTCGCCCAGACCCACAACTACTTTCTTTAATGTAACATATAATCTTGGAAGCGAAAGTAAACCACTCCATGTTCAAGCTCGCTTGGAGGAAAATATCCCCAATGTTCATGGCGGATGGAGTGAATGGTCTGAAACCTTTACCGTTGTACCAGGTGATACTCCAAATGGAGGCGCTGCTCAAGTAGAGAATACGGTAACCAAAACTGTCACAACAACATCTACGAGTACTCAGCTTACTACAACTACCGTTACTAGAGTTACCACGAATCTCTTGACAACGACCCTTAGAGAGACCCTTACAAAGACGACGACATCCACCTTTACGGATGAAGTTCCTATAACCGGATCCTCTGACTTAACTCTGCTTGGTGCAGGAATCGCTATAGCAGGTATCGCTATTGCCATTGCCCTTACAAGACGGAAGTAACATTATTCCCTAGCCTACATATACACGTCCAACTATATACAAAGTATCATCATATGTAATTGAACTTAATTTTTTATAACTTCAATATTTGTCAGTGGGTATTTGCAATGATACTTTGGAACACGTTCTGATTGCATATATCTTTCTTCTATTGTGTTTGCTTTAATAAAAAATTGTTCCTGAATAGCATAATGACGATTTGACAAAGAAGCCCCTCTGCCCTCTTGATATTCAGCCCGTAAATATACAAACATTTCAATATCAACAAAATGGTCTTCATACCCAGAATTTGTTAAGGTAAAATAAGCTTCACACTTATCGGAAGATTCAATAATTGTTACATCTGAAATCGATATTGAATTTACTCCAAATATTGAATTCGATATTATTGGGGCAATGATTATTATGGATGCCACAATGATGATTACTATACCTAAAACACTGAATACAAAACGCTTCTCATCTTTATTTTTCTTGACACTATCTGAATTTTCAAGTGGGGGTAATGAAAAAGAATAATGAAACATTCTTTACTTATCACGTTGATTTAGTGGTTTTATTTAACTGTAAATAATAAGGTTTCTAGCTTCTTTTAATTTTGGAACCATCAGAAGTATTAATATTGCCTAAAGTAAATTCTTCAGGAAATATATCTGAAAATCATCTGTTTAGATCAACATCTATTCTTTATTCTGAATATTTTCTTTCTTGTTATTCTTCTTATAAAGAATTAATGATCCAACTGCAGTTATGCCTACAATGATTGCAACAATTATGGGTATGGTCCAATTAGTAGATGAAGGCAGTAAATCCGAAATATCATTCACTAAGTCATTTGGATCGAGAAATTGTCCAAGATACATTTTACTAACTGTTAGATCGGTATCTAAAAGATACATGAACATTCCATGAGAAAATAGTCCTTCTACAGTTTTCTCATATGTTAATCCAAGAGATTCAACTGCATCCTTAATTTCGTGTTCATCTTGAGATCCAAGAAACTTCCAATTAGAAAGGTCTGCTTTATGAAATAATGCGTAATCTTTCAATATTTCCGGTGTATCTTCAATATCAAAAGAAATCGTTACAAACATCACATCATCTTTTAAGGTCTCACCCAACATTTCTTGTGCTTGCCTTATCTTTGTAGTTTGAAGGGGGCATACGTCTGGACATTTTGTGTACATAAAAGAAATTACTATTACTTTTCCATGAGCACTTTCAAGATTAAATGTATCTCCGTTATGATCTGTTAATTCAATGTTAGGAATAGCTTCTCCAATCTCAAGAATTTTAACTGGATCTTCTCTTTCATGTGCCAAGATTGGCATTAAGAATATTCCAAATAAGATTAGTATCAAAAAAGAATAAATAATCTTTTGCATAATCCAAAATAATCTCCAATTAACTTAGATAATAAAGTTTTTAGTTAGCTCCAACATCCTGGAAACATTTCTCAATAATTCTACTGTGAAAGGTTGTTCCAAGAAATTGAGATATCTAAATTGCAACCAGACCTTCCACCAGGATGTAGTGTGGCATTTATCTTCCACAAAGTAAACAAATCAAAATAGGTCTTTACGATAATGACCCTGTTAACTTAAATAACAAAGTTCCAGCACGGATATGTGGCGGGTAAGTGGAGTCACCTCCACCCGTTCCGCCTAACAAACCCCGGTGTAGTGAGGTGAAAATTAAGTGGAAAAATGGGAAATAGCCTTAGGTTCAACTCTAGCTGCTCTATATATTATTCTTGTAGTGGGACTAGGTCCACTTAGTTATCTCCAGATTCAGTTCCGTGCAGCCAACATACTTCTAGGTATAATTCCTATAGCAGGCCTTCCTGCAGTCTTCGGAATTACATTAGGTGTTTTAGTGGGTAACATATCGAGTCCACTTGGACCAATTGATATGCTAAGTGTAATTCCAACATTCTTCGGATGTTTAACAATATATTATTTGAGAAAAGTAAGTGTTTTAGCTGGACTTACAGTGTACACTGTAATAATATCACTTTGGGTTGCATTCATACTTCAATATGTACTGGGTCTTCCTTACTTGATCACTTTTCTCTATCTACTTATTGGAGTAGGTGTGGTAACAATAGGTTTAGGCTACATACTTTATAAAACACTCCTCAAATTTGGAGGCGAGAAACTATGGCATCGATAGAGAAAATTGTTTTAGTTTTATCTGGAGGAGCGGACAGTAGCACATTAGCATACTTGACCAAGTCTCAAGGACACGACATTTATCCAATCAGTTTCAACTACGGTCAGATTGCAAGCAAAGAAACCAATAGTGCAGAAATAATCGCTAAAAATTTAGGGACAACAGCAAAAGTGATAGATGTATCCACTCTAAAACAGATATTTGGAGGGTCAACTGTCCTTATGGACAAAAGCATGGCTATGCCAGCCCAATTCGAAAGCAAAGTAATTGTCCCATTCAGAAATGCCATCTTTCTATCAATAGCCGTAGCATACGCAATCACAATTGGAGCAAAAAAAATAATTTATGGTGCTCACAAATCTGATTCACCATTCTACCCAGACTGCAGAAAAGAGTTTGTTGATGCATTTCAGGACGCAGCAAAACTCGGAACAGATGAAGATATTACAATTGAGAACCCATTCTATAACTTCTCAAAGGCAGATATAATTCGAAAAGGTACGACTCTAAAAGTACCATATGAAATTACATGGAGTTGCTACTTAGAAGAAGAGCAGCACTGTGGAGCATGTGAATCGTGCAACAACAGAAAGAATGCATTCAAAGAAGCGCAAATATCTGACCCAACTAAATATTCAACTTAATCTACACTTATTCTTACTTTGAGGCGTAAAAACCAGTAGAAAACAACCGCGCACCATACGTATTACAGAAAAACTTTGGTGAAGAAAGGCTTAATTATAAAGCAATTATTCTAAGAATCATATAAGAATGCCTCGCAAGAGTACGAAAACTCCAATGCAAACTAAAACTTCTGATATAGACAATACCCTTAAACAAAAACAAGATCGAAGAATCGAATTAAGAAAAAAAATTCAACATCTTGAAGAGCTTGAAACTGAATCTCAATGTGACGATTGCTTAATCCTTGGTTCATGTCCTTTCCATGAAAACATCAAATAGAACCCACATATACTGAGTATCGAAAATTAATGGCCTAGAAATCCATTTTTATTTAACAAATTATCGTTAGCACTAATAAACAAAAAGAAATACTTGAATCTTCAAGAAGACATTCAAGAGCATTGTTCATCAAGAATCAATTTCTATATGCTGCAGTGGAAAACGGTTTAAATAATCGACCAAATAATCTCAAAGATAAGTTTGTCATCAAGTAAACGTTCTAATATTTTTAATCGTTCAACATTAACACAGTTTTCTCTGGTGATATTGATAGTGATAATTGTAGGATTGATACTTTTCAGCTACCCTGATCCGTATGCACCACTTCGTCCTCAGGAACAATACAGTCTTTTTGCCAGAACGGTACTTGTTACAGACGCAGACGGTTTAGGAAATAATGTTACATATCTAGTTGGTGGGGTAGAAATAAAAATGGATCTTGTAACATCAAGTGGTCTACGTTACGCATTAAGCATAGAAACGAACTCATCTGGTGTAGCTGTAATCAACATAACTTCCGGTTACTACCGAATATCAGTTTCTGATTGGTGGAGTGGATATATATTGTTAAATAAACAAACTACCATAAATATCACAAAACATGATTTTACACAACAACCTTCATCCTTGGATATCTTTTCATTATCTAGAAACTGGACAATCTCTGCAGGTGCTATACTTGAAGCATCATACGAGAATAAAGCAGGAATTCCAATTGAAATAGATTCTGTAATTATCGCCAATGAAAAGATTTTCAGACCACGTCAAGGGGTCGAACCAGCATCTGAGTGGCGAGGTACATACACAGTCCCAAACAATGTATCTGTCCCATGGTCTGCAGCTAACAAATCTCTGATGGTAACCCTAAAGATATCATACACTGAGGTGAGCATTCATCATTGATCTATTCGGTCTAACAACACTACTGAAACCATACCTTCCAATCCTAGTCTTCATCATATCTACAATATTAGTGACAGAAATTATTCTACTTAAAACCGATATTTTTAGCAGAAGCTGGCATGGTTCCCAAGTAGGTTGGAAATCTAAACAGAATAAGAAAGTTAATCGAACTTTGGGATGGATCATATTGATCTATAAGTCCCTCGGTTTCACCTTCAAACCCTCTAGTACTATTCGGGAAGTCATAAATGATATCATACCCAATATCCCAAGCCAGAGTGAAAACCTCAATTTTATCTTACATTCTCTAGAAGATCACATCTACGGAGGTTCAAAAATAGAGCACGATGACTTTATTTATCACAAAAAATGGGTTATGTTTGCAAAGGAACATACTAAATCAAGATAAGGAATATTTTCACCAAATGACAAAAATAAAAAAAATTGAAGATATACAAACGCTATCTGAAGATATAAAGACTGAAATTCGTCGATTTGTAGTTGGATATGAAGATATATCTAATGACCTTATAATTACGCTTCTTTGTGGAGGACACGTTCTCTTAGAAGGAATCCCGGGTATAGCTAAAACATATCTTGCAAAGGCCTTTTCAGGATCCTTAAGCCTATCTATGAAACGAATTCAAGCTACACCAGACCTTATGCCAGCCGATATAGTCGGGACCAGAATCTATAATCCAAAAACCCTGGAATTCGAATTTAGACATGGTCCAATATTCTCAAATTTAGCAGTCGTAGACGAAATAAGTAGAGCCCCACCAAAAACTCAATCAGCTCTTCTTGAAGCAATGCAAGAAAGACAAGTTACAGTAGATGGTTTCACCTTAAATCTAAAAGAACCATTTATGGTAATCGCCACAAAGAACCCAATAGAATTTGAGGGAACTTTCCCTCTACCAGAAGCACAACTCGACAGATTTCTCATGAGACCCCTAATGACCTATCCTGGAAAGAAGGAGGAAGTCGAGATTCTTAGTATGAAAAATATTAAGGGTGATGTGATGGATGTAAAACCTGCTGCAGAAGCTTCTGCGATACTTTCTGCTCAAAAACTAATGCATAAAGATGTACAGGTTAGTGATGGAATCCTAGACTACATCGCCGAAATAGTCCGTAACACAAGAAAGCATCCAAAAGTTATGCTTGGTGGCAGCCCTCGAGGCTCGGTAGCACTACTTTATGCGGCGAAAGGATATGCAATAATCACTGAAGGACGGTCTTTTGTTGTTCCAGATGACGTGAAAGCTGTAGCCTTTAATGTGCTCAATCACAGATTGATAGTCAGACCGAATATCCTCATCGAATCGCCAGAAGTTAAGGAAGATTGGAGTTACAAAATTCTTCAAGAAATTATTCATGAGGCGATCGAGCAAGCAGTAGTTCCAGTATGATTAGAAGTTGAAAAAACATCTAAACATCTTGCTAAGTCTAATATTATTGTTACTAGTTTCAAGCTTCACTCTTTTACCTGAAATCACATTGGCCGTTCTTGCTGTTTACCTTGCGATAGTTCTGGATATTTTGATCTTCAGATTTACCGGGTCATTAAGACGATTCACAGTCCATCGCAAAGTTGGAAAACACCAGTTGATGGTGGGTGAAAATGTTTCAGTATCCCTCCAAGTGAAATATGAAGGTTCTTTCCCGATTATAGGTTCTCTAGGTTTTGGATGCAAAAGCCTAGGGCTCAACTTTGGTACAGGACTGATGACCTTCAAATCCTCTGAAGAAAACATTCATCGTTATTCTTTTACAGCTAAACGAAGAGGGGCACACATTATTTCGCCAACTGAGCTCAATATTAAAGATTGGCTGATGTTATCTGACCAAAAAGTCAATACAACAAGTCAAGATGATATCCTAGTTTTACCTAAAATTTACCCAATACGTTCCAATGTTTTAGGAACATCAGGAGCACGTGTTAGAGGATTAACCACCTCAGGGAATGAGGGACGGAGTAGCGAGATATGGGGTATGCGTGAATATCAGCCATGGGACGAATATAAAATGATATCTTGGAAGTCTATGGCTAAACATCCAGATCAAACTCCTATGACTAAGATCACCGTGGGAGAGGTTGGGTCACCTGTTACGGTTATCGTCGACGTAGGGGCTGATATGAGCACTCTCAACGGTGAATTCGAGAATCTAGACGTTGCTGCAGACTTAGCTGCATCAATTTGTTACAGTCTGATAAATGATGGTACTAAAACAGGATTAATATTTTACGATAATAGATTCTCAAAAGTTATTAAACCCGATAAAAACACAAACCACCTAATATCAATCCTCCACCATCTTGCTCTGGTAAAATCTTCGAAGAGAAACTTCAACATGACAAACCTTGTAAAAGAGAATCTTCCAACAGATTTTGGGAAGACTTTCGTATTGATACTTGGACGAATCGAAGGTATGACAGACATATTCGCCAACGCACTTTCTAAGTTGAAACAACACCACCAAATAATCATTATAATGATTCATAATGAAGACTCTAAATCTTACATCGAAAAACTTCAACTTACATCTAAACAAATAGGTGTCCCCACTTTTCTAGCCACATCCACAACAATTCCTGAAACCTTACTTACATTGGAGAAGACAGTTGTTGCCACAATTTAGTAATCCCAGAGAATTTCTTCCAGTCATCGCAATAATACCTATAATGCTTATCGTTTCCAATCAGACTGTTGCAACAAGTCTACTTAACACAGCGGAAACTATATCCTTCCAAATCTGGTTAACACTAATCGGCTCATATCTTATAATACGAAAAGGTAACTACATAACAAAGATAAAGTGGGTTTTAATCCAAGTAGTACTTGAAATATCGCTTCTAGGGATGCCTTTTGCATACCCAATCTACCTAATAGCAACAGAAGCTAATCCAATCGAGTTCGAAGGAGTTTTCCTAGCTTACATTACTTTTGCTCTTCTCACATCGATTTACATGCTCTTCACTCGAAAAAATCTAGGTGGGGTAGGAAAAATAGGTGCTTTTCTCTTTGCATACATATTCGCGTTGATGATTTATGCAGGTGCTGTAGCAGGTCAACAGATCGGTGTACCCTTCCTTGTTACCGTTGCCATTGACCAACTTTTCAGAGTGGCCATAATAACAGGTTACCCAGCATATGTTGTTTTACCTCCAGCAGAAATCTATATCAGAGCATCTATGACTCTAGCGATTCCTGTGATGATATTTCTGTCACTGTCATCAGAATTATCGAAATCAAATGCAGAAGAAACAGCACAAAAAAGTGGTGTAAACCTTATCTCAGATCTTAGACCAGCTATACTTCTTCTCACATTTGCAGCAGTATTAGCCTTGGCTCTAACTTTACCTCTATCTCTCTGGCTTGTTACATCGAATAGACAGCTAATCACGATAATACCTGCATTGAGTATCGCAGCAATAGTTATGCTGGTCATTCTTATCTCGGAGGGAAGAGAAAATAAAATCCGTTAACATCATTCTTCTGATGCTTTCGTTAACCATCATTTTACCTCTCTTGAATGCACAAATAGACCAACCTATAGCGGAAAAGACAGTGGATGTACTTGGTCTTATAGGATTTAAACAAGGAGAAGAGATGATACCTATTAATGGAACATCAATACCACTAAATATTAACGATACAGTCTGGCTATTAGCATTAAGCGACTTATCATTGGAATATGGCCCAATGGATAGAAACGTAATGAATAATGTACAAGTCTCTGCAGGAAAAGAGATATCTCTTAGACCAGAGGTGATAAAATGCTGCGATACCGCTGTAAAATATCGACTAAAAATTACATCCCAATCAATATTTCATTTTGGAAGCTTCGAGGAAGCCAGCTTACTATACGTCGGCAACGATGAATCTCGTACCGTAACTCCTTCTTTATCGTTAGGACCAGATTCGGTTCGGATAAAACTAGATGGTTTATCGCAGGGGTCTTCAACCCAATTAGCTTTACTGAAACCTGGAACAGAGCAAAATAATGCGTCTGGACGATACGGTGCAATTCAATACCGAAGTGTAGTCAAACCGCAATCCACGTTACAAATACTATATGATCCGAACATAATTGGAGGTGGGATTGAACCAACAGTACACTTTATGTTGATAAGCTCAAGGACGTTTATGAGTGAAACTATTGATTCTGAGAACATAATGAGAATGTATAAAGATGGTATAGTTGCTTCAACCAAGGTGAAGGTCAATAGGACCGCTAACGTTACTATACCGGTTAATATCGATCTCTCATTATTGGGTGAACCAGGGACTGGAGGAGATACTCCACTTCAATTTGGTTTACATTTTCTATACATCCATATTGAAGGCGAAAAAATGTTTCCGAGAGAACAAGGCGAAAATATGGAGGCTGATAATGTTGCTGGTATTTATCTAGGAGTTGGTGGAGGTGATACCATCACAACTGGAGTGTTCC
This sequence comes from Nitrososphaerales archaeon, assembly GCA_030745655.1. Taxonomy (GTDB): domain Archaea; phylum Thermoproteota; class Nitrososphaeria; order Nitrososphaerales; family JACPRH01; genus JASMAB01. The sequence goes on from JASLOE010000002.1 coordinate 94,989, forward strand.
TCCCAATATATGTCCTGAAAAACGATGGATATACTCTGATTGATCAAACACAGTCTTCTGAAGGTGTGATAACTCTCTCTTTGTCAAAAGTAATTCAGAATAAGATAATTGCAGTAGCTACCCCAATAATAAATGGAGTTACATCATCACTCTATTCATCTGAATTGATGATACAAATGACAGAAATAGCATTTTACGACGGAGATCAACTGGTCAGTAATTATGAGCTTACTTTTGAACCCAATCTACAGTCAACTCAACTCGGGGGAGTAACTTATGTATTGGGAGAAACTTTAGGTGGCACAACACTTCTCACCCAAGTAAAAGTATTCAATTTCACGTTACCCAACTTTGAAGTAAATGGAGAAGGCCGTAATGAAATAGGTTTCTCAGAAATTCTCAATTTAACCTCCAAACTTAATCAAGTTAAAGTGTCCACCATAAACGACCTTGGAGAACCCTTGTCAAATGGATGGGTAACCGTTGAAAAAGGACGTGAACAATATAGATACTCAGCGGGTCCATCTAAAACATTAAGAATCCCATCTGGAACTTACACTATCAAACTTATTGTAGGGGAAAACATTGAAGAAGAGAAAACCATTACAATTGACTCTTATCAAACAATAACTTTGACTGCAAACACTATTCAGACATTAGACTTAATCCTTCTTGCTATAATATTGATCGAAATACCTGCAGTAGCTATACTTGGAATAATGATTATCAGAAGTAATAATTACCCATAGATATTTTCAGTATGATGTTTATTTTTCAAGACCAAATTTTATCCGATTTTGGATAATGAAGATTATCCGTAATAATTGAAAAATCAATCAAGTGACGATATAGCTATGCCGTCAGGTCCATCGCCCACTTCAATGATTCCAACAACTTCGAGTTTATCGAGATCTATAATTGATATGTAGTTTGTTGCTAAGTTTGAAATGTAGGCGAAGTTTTCATTTGTGTGAAACGCGATCATTATTGGTCTAGGACCTACCTGTAGAGTCACTATAACTTCTGTTGTTGTAGCGTTTAAAATTGAAACTTCATTAGTATTGAAATGTGATATGAGAATTAGTTTTTGATCAGGTGTGATTGATATTCGAATAGGTCTTCCACCCATTTCATCAATCGTATCTATGATTTGTCTAGTATCTGTATCGATAATCGATATAGTCCCCGAACCTTGATTAGCAACATAAAGAATTTTTCCGTCTAGACTCAATGCTAACCCTTCTGGGCCTTCATCAACAATGATGGTATCTACAACTGTGTTACTTGAAATATCTAAAACTGAAACCGAGTTAGAAGCAATATTTGTAACATAAGCGAATGTATCGGTAGAATCTATCACTATCATGTGAGGTGCTATTCCAACATTAATAGCTGCGATTCTTTCATTATTTTCAGTATTGAAAACCCAGACCTGTTGAGGATTATCCACCGTCACATAGAGATACTTGCCATTTTGGGTTAATGCCAACCCATGAGGATAGTTGCCAGTTGGCATTATTGCAATTGTATCAAGAGTTTCTATATCCACTACCGAAACCATCCTGCTTCCAGCAACAGCCACATACAAAAGAGGGCGAGTAGGGTGAAGAACAACCTCATGAGGATTATCCCCTACATCGAAAGTTGAAACAACCTCTCCAGTCCCGAGATCTACTATGTAGATATCGTCGGATTGCTGATGAGCTACATAAGCAAAAGGTCCACCACTTTCATCAATTATAGAATTAACTGTAATTGTTCTAGTTATAGTGGCAGTTGTAGTTGCCGTTGTGGTGACTGTAATTATAGAAGAATTGGTGGATGTTACTGTAGTTGTACCGAAAACTGTTTGGACCATTGTCTCCGTTTTAGTAATCGTCTCAATTTTGGTACTCGGTACAGGAGTCATTCCAATCATCCAAACTAGACCGGATAATAAAATTATTATTGTAACAACTAATCCTATGTGAACTTTATCCATTTTAATTAAATTGATAATATTGATACATATTATTTAAACAACTTCTCTTTAGCTTATCTGAGTAATAAAATGTCTGAAAATGAATTATACACAAACTTAATACTGCAAGAATGCCTCATCAAACAAAGGTAACTTGTTAAATGTGTCGAATGCTAGCTATGATTAGCTTAAAACCACTTAATGCCAATTACCTAGATGATTTTAGAAGACTCGCAGAAACAGGAAAAGTAAAAAGTGATCACAAAACTTCTGGGCATAAAGATGGTTGGGGAATCGTACATATCGATAAAGTACCAACTGATCTTGGCCATAAGGCATTGCATGAAGATGGACCCGTTGAAGCCAACGCTTCAACATCCAAAGGATATGAGAAAGTTTATGGAAATATAAAAAAAGAGCGAATGAATGGTATCTTTCTATCACATTTAAGAAAAGCCTCTTCAGGCAAAAAAGTTAGAGAAAACACTCCACCATTTATTGAAGATGATTGGGTATTTTCACATAATGGGAACATCTATGGTCTTGGGAATGAACAATTTAGTGACAGCAGGATCTTCTTCAAAATGCTTGTAGAAAAAATTACTGAAACACGGGATTTACAGAAAGGTATCTATGAAGTAATTAACAAGATTAAAGAGAATTATGAATATGATTCATTAACCTTTCTTTTATCCAACAACAACACCCTTTGCGCCTACCGAGATTTTGCCAAAGAAGATGATTATTACACGATTAAATATGCAATAACAAAAGACTCAACACTAATATTAGTTCAAGAAGAAATCTGGAACTTAAACTGGAACACTGTACCTAATGAAAGTCTAATTATCGTGAATAATGATTTGAGGATATTGGGTCCATTAAAAATCTAATTTATTGTAGTTTAAAGAACAGAAGAAAATACTGCCAAACAGATAAAGTAAATTATGTGAATCTCGGAATATTATCTGCAATTAATGAAGATACTTTATTTTCAAGCACATCATACTTTTCTGAATTCATCTAATACATTCGATAATTGATTTGAGTCTAGGAGACCAACTCGACTATACGCTATAACTCCAAATCTATCAACCACAAAAGTCGTAGGCAAAAGCTCTACTTCAAATGAAGAAAAAATGTCGTCCTCATCTAAGATAAACGTCCAATCAGCACAATATTTTGATTTAAAATCGATTACATCATTGACTGTCCCATTACCTTCAATTGCAATTGAAAGAAAAACCACGTCTTCATTCGCATAAAGATTGTGAAGCTCAATCAAGTCTCCCATCTCCCAAATACACGAAGCACACCAAGTTCCCATAAAATTTAGTAAAACAACTTTACCTTGAAGGGCTGAAAGACTGAAGTTGTCTCCAAAGACATCTGACTGCGAAATCTCAGGTGCATTTTCACCAACTTCAAGCAAAGTAGAAAGCGAAATCTCTTCTAAATCAGATGGTGCTGAAGGAGCTTCAGAACAAACCTGAGGACTAACATCTAGATAAAAAAAAGAATAGCCAATAACAAAAACCCCGATTACAGCCACAGAAATAATACTCAAAAGAAGAATTTGTTTATTTTTCATTAACGCTAATCAACTCATTCCCATTTATATTAACTACTTTGCATATCCTAAATCTCTTTACCATTCTAGAAATCGATAGATAGAATGTTGTGAGACCCTTAATATGTTTCTAAGTATCAAATAATCATTGATGCTGTATGTAATGATTCATTCCACAATATTCTTAGTATCTTAAAGTTTCTTTATTTTTGCAGCGATTGCTTCACCCATATCGCTTGTGCCAGCTTTTCCACCGAGATCATATGTTTTGACTTTTCCTTCCTTTAAAACCTCGGTAACTGCTTGCTCCAATTTGTCAGCTGAACTTCGTAAGCCAATATCTTCCAGTAGTAATCCTCCTGAAAGTATTGTAGCTACTGGGTTTGCTCTATTCATCCCTTTATACTTTGGTGCTGAGCCATGGATTGGCTCAAACATAGAGGTGCCTTCAGGATTAATGTTTCCACCTGCAGCAAAACCCAGTCCTCCTTGTATCATTGCTCCAAGGTCAGAGATTACATCTCCAAACAAATTAGGTGTAACTGCAACCTGATACCACTCAGGATTCTTTACAAACCACATGTTTGTAGCATCAACAAACGTGAAATCAGTATCTATTCTAGGGTAATCTTGGGCAACCTCAGAGAATATTTTTCGCCACATACCATACATGTGAGTTATAACATTGGCTTTATCCACAGATGTAACTTTTGTTCTGTTGTGGTCAACTGCGTAATCAAAAGCATATTTCACTATTCTCTTTATACCTCCTCTCGTTAGAACTCCAAGCTGAAACGCAACTTCATCAGCATCTGTTTCAACATCTATCCCAAATTTCACATCATATGTCTCACGAATCAGGTCAAGTTTAGTATGGCTCTTACCTTTATCTACCTTAGCGCCTAACCCAACATAGAAGTCCTCAGTATTCTCTCTTACAACAGTGAAATTGATATCTTTAGATGTCTTATTCTTCAAAGGTGTCTCAACACCTTCGTATAGTTTTACAGGTCGAAGATTCACATACTGATCCATATAGAACCGCAATCTCAAAAGAATACCTAACTCGAGAATTCCAGGCTCAATTCTATCGTCACCGAGAGCCCCAAGATAAATCGCTTTATACTTCTTCAGCTCCTTTAAAGTATCTTCACCAATCAACTCTCCTGTCTTAAGATAATGATCAGCACCGTGAGGATATTCTATCCATTCAACATCAAACCCATCTACCTCGCTTACAGCATCAATTACTTTTCTACCTTCTTCAATTATCTCGGCGCCAATACCATCACCAGGAATCACTGGAATTTTATACGTGGTCAATTAGTTTCACTACTCAACACAGAAAAACTGGGTCTCTATAAGTTTTAGCCGTAAAATATAAAATTATATGGCAGATGGCTTTGCAAGGAATGTTGACATCTCAGGGTCTATTCTTTCTTGATTTATGCTCATAGATTCAACCACCAAATCATTATACAGCTTTAAAGCCTCTTGGTCCTCATTTACTCCAACTACAACTGCAATACCGCTTGATAATATACTGATAATAATTTCATCATCATAATTGAACGTAACTCCAAGCCTTCCTTGAACACTTATCTTGAAACCTTTCTTCTTCATCTTCCCAGTCAAAATTTGGATATCCAAATTCAAATTTTCTCTAGGTGTTATGGTGAGTGTTCTCTTACCGTGCTCACGTCCACAAAGCTCTTTCACAAGTTTTCTCGGAATCGATTTTGGAGACTCTGTTTTTTTATTCCCACACGTCAAACATGCTTCTTGCCTAGAAATATCTATTTGATCAAAACTCAAGTCTTTAACGTCAAAGTAAACTAAACGCCCAGCTAATTTAGGTGCTTTTCCAATAAGAATGCGTACAGTTTCAGAAACTTGAATACTTCCAATAATGGAAAGAATCGATGGATGTACACCTTCTACTCCGCATTTCGGAAGTTGGTCATCATCAAGGTTTGGCGCAAAACATTCAACACAAGGTGATTTACCTGGAATTATTGTCGTTGATGAACCTATGGTTTCTATTGCTGCACCATAAATATACGGAATACCTTCAGCAATACACGCTCGATTTACTAAATATCGAGTTTCTATAGAATCAAGTCCATCTACAACAACATCCATGCCCTTCACAATATCTTCTACACTATCTTCGTTAACAGATACCGTTAATGCCTCAATATTGAGATTAGGATTTATCGCCTTCAACTTCTTTTCAGCAACCTCGGCTTTTGGATAACCAATGTCATACAAATTATAGAGAGTCTGTCTGTGAAGATTAGAAATCTCGATTACATCTCTATCAATGATCCTAAGTGTACCAACCCCCATTGCTGTGAGCTGTTGAGCTATAGGTGACCCTAAACCTCCAACACCAATTATGCAGACTTTTCCTTCACGAAGTTTAATTTGACCCTTATATCCTATTTCATCAAGAACAATCTGTCGCGAATATCGCTCCTTTTCTTCATCCGTAAAAGACAAGCCTTCATCCTCCACCAACAGCTGGAAGAAGCATTACAATATCCCCATCATTCAACTTTGTTTCAAAGTTTGATAGAAATCTGATGTTTTTTCCGTTCACATAAAAATTCAATAAACGTTTGGGTTTACCTGTTGGGTCAAGAATTCTTCTCTCAAATTCTGATCCATACTTTGAAACCAATAAGGAAACTGCATCACCTACAGTTGCTGCATCTACTTCTATTTCCCTAATTCCTCCAGTAATGCTTGCAAGAACCCCTGGAACTGTAAATTTGATTTTTGCCACACAACATCACCTAGAAAGAATTGGTGCTAAAGATTGAATATCCGGTTCAACAACAATGGGTTTTGGTAACTGACTTGAAATAGCTTCAGGAGTCTTTAAACCGTTTCCTGTGATATAGCAAACAACATTTTCGTCACGATCAATATTTCCATCATCAATAAGTCTCTTCAAAACTGCAATTGAAACACCGCCTGCAGGTTCAGTGTATATCCCTTCACTCTTTGCAAGAAGCCTAATTCCATCTCTAATTTCTTGATCTACCGGATCCTCAGCGAACCCTTTTGAGTCCTTTATCGTATTCAATGCATATATTCCGTCACCAGGGTCTCCAATCGCCAGACTCTTAGCTAAAGTTCTAGGTGTTTCAATAGGTGTAATGAAATCTTTCCCTTTCTTTATAGCATCAACTATGGGTGCGCAACCCGCTCCTTGTGCAGCCGTAATCTTGGTGTTACAATCATCTAAAAGCCCAACTTTCACCAACTCATCAAAACCTTTCTTTATCGCACAAAGAAGTGCACCACTTGCTGTAGGAACAATAACATGGTCAGGTGCTTTCCAACCGAGTTGCTCAGCAACTTCAAAACCGAGAGTCTTTGATCCCTCTACATAATAAGACCTAATATTTACATTAACTACTCCTATTTTATACATGTCTGCAGCCTGTGTAAGCATCCGGTTAGCATCATCATAGGTTCCTTTTACTGCAACAACCTGTGCGCCATAAGCAGAAGCCTGAACAATCTTGTTAGGCTCGATGTCAGAAGGAACAAAAATGTAGCAAGGTAACTGGGCTCTAGCAGCATGAGCTGCTGTTGCTGCTGCAAGATTTCCTGTAGAAGGGCAACCTACAGCATTCAAGTTAAACTCCAACGACTTGGATACAGCAACTGTTGCAGGTCTATCCTTAAAAGAGAAACTTGGATTTACCGAATCATTCTTTATGAAAAGATTTTTCAAACCCAATCTTTCACCAAGCCCAATACTCCTCTGCAGTGGTGTAAAACCAGCTCCAAGATCCACAGCTTTACCAGGGTCATTAAGTGGGAGAAGCTCAATATACCTCCAGAGACTCTTAACTCTATCAGTGAAAGAATTGGGAGCCAAATCAATACTATCATAATCATAAACAGTATCTAAAGGCCCAAAACACTCATCACAAATATGTCTCAATGTCGGTGTGTATTCTTCATTACATTCTCTGCAAACTAATTTAGATACTTCACCCATTGCTTTTCGACTCTACTATTAAAGTCGACAAAATTCAGGTATAAATAGTTTAATGACAAATATATTAATATATGAATATTTACTGTGTGTTCTTTTTAGATGCGTCTTATTAGATCCAGCATTTTTTTATCTCCTATCTTTTCAATGGCTGAAACCTTGAACTCACTCAACATCTCCTTAGAATACCCCTCATCCATATATTCAGATGCTTGTAATGCCATCTCAAACTGGTCTGCATCATGAACTAATTTGGCTTCTTCAGAGGACCTTGAACCTAATTCAGTCCAGAGAAAAGAATATTGTTCCCTCAATTTATCAGGAAGATGATTGAGTAACTCTTGGATAGCGTTAACCTCATCTATCTCTTTAGTCTGATCTCTTTCCTTATCTTCAGGTGTAATATCGCCAATCAATGATTCACCAAGATCATGAATAATGGCTAACTTCATCATCTTCTCAGTATTCAAACCTCGTAAATCACCAAGCACCATGGATAGAAGAATCAAACGAAAAGTATGATCCGCTACTGACTCAGGATTAGATACACCAGCCTTAAGCACCCATCCTCTCCTTGGCTCACTCTTTAGACGGCCAGTTGTTTTTAGAAAATCTATCAAATTCTCTTCTTCATTCATCTTAACAGGAGGTATCATGGAATCACTCACTTAAATCTTCAATATCGCCTAAGGTTAAATAGAATGTTTTTCTAATTACTTACATGATTGAAGTTACTGAAGACACTTTTCAAGAGAAGATATTGAATAGCAACAAAACAGTTGTTACGCTATTCTATACAACTTATTGCCCTTTCGTTAGAGATTTCAAACCCATATTCAAAAAATATAGTCAAAACTCTGATGATGAATATGCATTGGTAGACATCACAGATGATAATAACCCATTATGGGATAAATGTAATGTAGCCAAAGTACCGACAATTTTAGTCTTCAAAGAAGGGCAAGAAATTGGCCGAAGAAACGCTATTCCAGGCGTAGGATTAATCGAAAGGGATATGCAAGGTCTATTGAATGACATCTAAAAAATCAGTAAAACGATTACTTTCGAAGAATATGAAAATATTATTGTAAACTTATTTCATATTATTTAGTGAATAAATATGATGATTAGAAATAAAGTTTATCTGGTTTAAATATTATTCATTCTTCATTAAGTAATACTTAATAATGAACCGTATTCTATGGTCATTCGAAAATATATGTTAAATCTCAAACTACTAACAACAATATCAATTCTAGTACTTAGTACACTACTACCCGCAATTTCTTTTGGAGCACCATTAAATAATGATGCTGCATCTTGGACGTATGTCAATGGAAATTCGTGGGGAGGAAATTACAATTCACAGACACAAATAACATCAGAAAATGTAGATAAACTCGAAGTTAAATGGATCTTCCCACTTGCTGATAACAGTAATGTACCCGCAGGTATCTCAATGCTTGAACCAGGTATGGGTTCAGCTACACCACCAGTTGTTGTGGATGGTAAAGTAATCATCCAGACCAATTATCAACGTCTAATTGCAGTTGACGCCAAAACAGGTGAACAATTGTGGTTCAAAGATTATACTGTCAACCTAACTGAAGCCGAAGAAAGATTACCCGTAGCCTACAATAGCTTCTTCCTTGGACAACACATCCATGGTATACGAGCTTGGACTGCCGGTAATGCAATTATTCAATCAGGTTTAGCTTGTGACTTCTACGGTGTAGATCTGGATACTGGTGAGGAATCATTCCATGTAAACGACCTCTGTGTCGATGTACCTGGAAACCTCTATGATTATCAACAGGGTTCAGTAGCTGTGACCAACATTGGAACTTATGATAAAGGAAATATGTTTGTCACAGTTCTTCCAGGTAGAATGCACGGTACAATAATGGAGCAAGGAGACTTCCGTCACACCACAATCGGTGTT
>JASLOE010000030.1 GCA_030745655.1 Nitrososphaerales archaeon
CAATGGAAAGATCATCATTAATGGAAAAGGTGGTTTGTATATTGGTTCAGATATGAAAGGGGGACAAATCACTGTAAATGGAGATGCAGGAGAATGGGTTGGCATAGGTATGAAAGGCGGTTCAATAGAAGTGGATGGAAATGTAGGAGCCTATACAGGTTCATCTTATCGTGGAGCACGCCAAGGTATGAAAGGTGGGATGATAGTGATTAAAGGCAATTCTGGGTGTGAAACGGGTGCTTGGATGACTGGAGGAACATTAAAAATAATGGGAGATTCAGAAATTCTTCCTGGCGTACATATGTCTGGCGGAAGTATACTGATAGCAGGCGGATGTCCCAGCATGGTTGGTGCATCAATGACAGGTGGAAAAATAGTTCTACTAGGAAAAACAGGTGAAATACTTTCTGGTTTCCATTTAGAGGAGATAAAGGGAAAAGCTAAAATCGATGGTGAAAAAATACCTGGTCCATTCTATTCTTTTTCAGGAGACATTGCTGAAAAGGGTAAAGGTAAAATATTTATTCATAAAGAAAATAATTCACATTTAGTTGAATACGAAGAATTTCTCTCCTAAAAATCAGGTGTACCAAATCAGCACCACATCTTTATTGATAAAAAAGGTGTTTCATGATTTTCAGTCATTACCGCCACTGGAACCTTCAGATATAATCAAGAAAAGAAAACCCTCTAAGAGACTTATCTTCGGTTTTTTGGGTACAGTAATCATCATTTTAGCAACAATATCAATAGTTCTTTTAAGCACATCAGAGCCAGAACCGGTAACAGCTCCAATATCGATAACAAATGTAACATTTATTGCGTCTACAAATAAATGCGAAACTCATTTCATCTTAACAAATTCTGGGGACATAGATGGCTTTGCTGAAGTCGAAATGTTTGGATGGGCGAAAATTGAAGTTGATGATGGATTTGTAGAAGGAGAAGGGCGCGTTCCGTTGGATAAGGGCATATTTTTTGTGGGAGCAAACACCACAGAAGAAAAAAACCTACAATCAGAACGCGTACCAAAATTTTTATGTTTATTCCCAAAAGTAGTTGTTGAAATCATAAAAATCGAATGAAAAGTTACCATTAAAAGGAAGATTAGTTTTAGTTAAATAAATATCAAACATACCAATTTTTCTTACCTATTTTTTCATAATAATATTCTGATATAATTTGAATAATGGTTATAGAGTAGCATATTCAAACATAATGTCATGGTTATAAGCGTAAATCAGCATGGTTTGAATGTATTCAAAGAAGCCATTAGTAAAGCGGATGAACTGGGAATAAATGTTGAAAAAAATAATATTGGGACAACAATAATCGATATGGGAGTTGAAGCGAAAGGTGGTTTTCTTGCAGGAAAGTATCTAACGGATATTTGCATGGGAGGTTTATGCAATTCTGAATTGGATATACAAAATATAGGAGATATCGTTCTTCCATCTATTGGAGTAGCAACTGACTATCCGGCGATAGCTCTTCTTGGTTCGCAGTTTGCAGGGTGGAGTATATCGGTTGAAAAGTATTTTGCGATGGGTTCAGGTCCAGCTAGAGCAATCGCACGAAAACCAAAAGAACTTTATGAAAAGATAGCATATCAAGACAAATCTGATGTTGCAGTTATTGTTTTGGAAACTGATGTGAGTCCCACAGTAAATGTTATTCAATTTATTGCAGATAAATGTAAAGTAGATCCTAAGGACCTCTATGTAGCAATAGCTCCCACATCAAGTTTAGCAGGTTCAACTCAGATATCAGGTAGAATCGTTGAACTTGGATTGCATAAACTTACTGAATCAGGTTTGGACCCAAAAATAGTAAAATATGGAATAGGCGAAGCTCCGATTGCACCAATTCATCCAAAATCCACCAAGGCAATGGGGAGAACAAACGATATGATATTATATGGTGGACGTGTATATTTTGAAGTAGAGCATGATAATGATGAGGATCTAAAGAAGATTGTGAAAAAGACACCATCTTCAGAATCGAAATCATATGGGGAACCATTTTATGACCTCTTCAAAGCAGCTGGTTTTGATTTCTATAAAATAGATCCAGGTTTATTTGCACCAGCCATTGTTACGGTTAATAATCTAAAAACTGGAAAAATTACGACCGCAGGAAAGATTAATGAGGAGATACTGCTCAAGTCGATAGGCTACGTTGGTTAATCCACTAAAAATAGGCCTTCTTACAAGAAATAGAAACGCTTGGCCTTCAACCCAGATTAGGAGAGCTTTAGTTCAGCAGAGTGTTCAACCTGTTTGTTTTAATTTTTCAGATATAACTGCTAATTTGGGAATTATTCCTGAAGTAGGTATACAAGAGGAAATTGATGCCCTAAAGGAACTAAATGCACTTATTGTAAGACCAATTGGCAGAGGTTCACTTGATGAAATAATATTTAGATTAGATTTCTTACATAAACTTGAACGTGGAGGTCTTTTTATCGTCAATCCACCATCAAGTATTGAAAGGTCAGTTGACAAGTACTATGCTTTATCATTACTCTCAGAAAATGGCATCAGAGTACCAAGAACTGTTGTAACTGAAAATCCAGATTCTGCTTTGGAAGCATTTGATAAGCTAGGACGTGATGTCGTTATAAAACCGCTTTTTGGATCTCAAGGTTTTGGAATTACTAGAATCTCAGATTTGGAAGTAGCCCGTCGCATATTTAATACACTCAATTATTCTCGAAATGTCCTTTACACCCAGGAATTTATCCATCATGGAAAACGTGACATTCGATGTCTAATAGTTGGTGGAAAATTGGTGGCAGCCATGAATAGACGAGCCAAAGGTTGGAAGACTAATGTTAGCCAAGGCGCCAAACCTGTTTCAATAATTCCTTCTGAAGAATTAAGAGAAATTGCCGTAAAATCTACAGAAATTCTTGGTTGTAGGGTGGCAGGAGTAGATATTTTAGAGAGCCCTGATGGATATTTTGTTAATGAGGTAAATAGTCAACCTGGATTTAGGGGACTTCAAGCGATTTCAAAAGTAGATGTTGCTGAAGAGATAGTGAGGTATATTTTAAGCGAACTGAAACAGTGAGATTTTGATAGAAAAGTTTCACTTCAGATTTCTAACAAAATCTATTTCTTGTTTATTTAATTGGGCATTATGCAAAACTGTTGCAACAAGTACCCCTGAGACACCTATTGCGCGTAAGGCAAAAATATCTTTGAGCGATGATACACCACCCCCTACAAGCAGTGGTAAGCTTACTTTGTTCAAGATTGATTTGGCAACATCTATTTTGACACCTGATTCAGAACCAACCCGAGAAATATCGAGTAACATGATCTGTTCAACTCCACAATCCTTAAACAATTCAGCTACTCTTGGGGGAGAGACACCAGATAGTTCTCTACATTTTGACAAGACTTTCCCATCTTTGGTATCTATTGATCCTATAACAGGAACATTTCTAGATGAATTCACTATTGTTAATAGATCCTCAAGATTTTCAAGGGTTTCTGTACCAACAATAATACCTGCAACACCACTTGATAGAAGTGCTTGGGCCTTTGTTGCATTGCTTACTCCAGCATCAACCATAACTTTCAGGTTACCAGTTTTACAAATGTTACAAAGAACAGACAAAGTTATTTCATCTTTCATTATTCCATCTAAATCTGCAACATATAGCTCGTCAAATTCAAATCTTCGCTTTAACTCGGAAACTATTTCAACTGGATCTTCTGTCTCTAATATCTTAGAGCTAAGGGGGAGATATTCTTTACGATAACCCTTGATGGCATGAACTACTTTACCTTGCATAATATCGATAACAGGGATAACTCTCAAATTCATTCATCTCCAGATAACATCTTTTTTTGGGGGACACATAATTGAAGGTAGGCATATTTGAGTATATAGCAGGAGGAGGAATAAAAGAAGTTATTTCTGGTAATATGCTTTGTGAAGGTTACTCTATGCTGAAATCTGCAATTGAAGATTTTCAATCAGCTGGTTATGAGGTGACTACATTGCTAGATTCAAGGTTAACAAAACTTAAGGAACACATGAAAGCTGAAAAGATAGAAATTGTTTCCGCACAAGATAATACTTCTAATGTTCTCCATGAAATGCTAAAAACTGTGGATTTATCACTCATCATTGCACCCGAAACCGGAGGGACATTATCTAATCTTGTTCAGATTGCAAGGTCTAACACAATATCACTTAATTCTACACCAGAATCAATTGATTTAGTTTCCAATAAGGCCAAACTTGCGGAGATTCTATCCAGAAAGGGGTTTCCAGTACCTAAAACTTATTGTATTAAGGATGGAGATGGAATAGAGGAAATTGAAAGAGTGTTTAAGAATTTTTCTACTCCATTAATTGTAAAACCATTAGATGGAGCCGGTTGTGCAAAAGTTTTTCTTGTTAATGAGACTAGGCAATTAATAAAAGCTCAAAATTTGATAATGGAAGATAATCCAAAAGAACGTGTTATTATTCAAGAATTTGTTGAAGGTATACCTGTAAGTGTAAGTTTAATTCTAAATGGCATGAATGCGTTTCCCATTAGCCTAAACTTACAGAAGATTTCTCTCAATACACCCCCAGAATCATCTTGTTATTATGGTGGCATCACACCTTTTCGACATCCCGACGAATTTAAAGCATTAAATCTAGCAAAAAGTGCTGTTGAACAATTCAATGGTTTGCGAGGATACATCGGAGTAGATATGGTAATGACATCCCAAGGACCATTTATATTAGAGATAAATCCACGTTTAACTGTATCGTATATTGGGTTAAAGAGAATTTCGAAAGTGAATTTAGCCAAATCTATAGTTAAAGCATCATCAGGAGAAACTCTTCCTACACCTTTTAAAATTCAAGGTGTATCAGCTTTTTCAAAAATACCGTTGGATACCCTTAAAACCATTAGGGCGAATGTTGATGTTATTTGCCCACAAATTCAGATAGAGGGATCTGACATGAATTACATTTTTTTTGCTCTTGAAGGTAAGAAAGAATTTGAAATCCAGAAGATTCTCATGGATTTAGTGATGCCACACCATAACACTTGAAAAGTGAACATAATTTGCGGATTCTTGGATTAGACATTGGGGGGGCAAACATCAAGGCAGGATTGGTTGAAGTCTCAAACGGTAGAATAGTGGAATGTAGAACAGTGGTTACGTATCTACCACTTTGGCGCGTTGGGAAAAAGAAACTTTCAAAGGAACTTCAAGAAATCTCAACTTTTCTATCTAAAACAGATAAGATAGATGGCGTGGGTGTAACAATGACTGCAGAATTATCAGATGTTTTCAAATCTAAAAAGGAAGGTGTGGAGTATGTGTTAAGAAATGTCGAAAGCCTCTGTGGAAACACTAAACCCCTAATTGTAGATTATACAGGTCAACTTATCAAATTGGAGGAAGCTTATTCGGATTATTTGAATGTATCAAGTGCTAATTGGGCTGCGACAGCAAAGGTTTTGACACAAATATTCAAAGAATGTATTTTGATAGATGTTGGCAGTACTACAACCGATATTATTCCTATTGTAAACCACAAAGTGTCAGTTTTAGGTAGTACAGACCTTGAAAGATTGGCAACGGGTGAGTTGATTTATACAGGAATCCTGCGAAGTAATATTTCATCTATTGTCCATTCAATACCAATTAAAGGAAAAGAAACGGAAATTGCTTCAGAAATATTTGCATTATCATCGGATGTACACTTAATTCTTGGTAACATATCACAAGAGGAATATTCAACCGATACAGCAGATGGGAGAGGAAAATCCCTAGATGAGTGTCTGTCAAGGCTTGCTCGAATAGTCTGCTCAGATTCAGATATTCTTGGTGAAGCTGAAATTAAAAAAATGGCGTATAATATCTATAATGAACAAATAAAGAAGATAGGAAATGGTCTGAAACAGGTATGGAGCCAAAGCCTTTTTGAAAAGAAATTAAAAGCAAGATTTCCAATTGTTACAACAGGCCTTGGTGGAAAAATCTTGGGAAAAGAAGCTGCTTTAAAACTGGATTTTAGAATGTTCAGTGATATTGGTGAGATTCTCGGTATTAAGGATTCACAGGTTATTGCTGCAATCTCTATTGCACTTCTTGTAGCAGAAAACAGGGGTGAAAAGTTAGTTTGGTCTACGTTTTGAAGATAGGTGGAAGTCTCATCAAATATCCTGTCGAACTCAGTCGATTATGTAACCTTCTAGCTGATTTATCTGAGGAATTAGATCTTCTCCTCGTTCCTGGGGGAGGAATATTCGCAGATACAGTACGAGATGTTTACACTAGATTCAAGCTGCCTGAGAATATCGCTCATCAAATGGCAGTTTTAGCTATGGATCAATATGGCATACTTATTCAAAGTCTCGCTCAAGGTACTTCTCAGATTGTTGAGAACATTGAGGATTCAAAGAAATGTTTTGAAGAGCACAAGATTGCTGTGCTCCAAGTATCCAACATAATGAAAAGCGAAAGTCGTCTTCCAAAGTCTTGGGCAGTAACTTCTGACTCTATTGCAGCATTGATGGCACAGTTAATTGTTGCAAAGAGATTATTATTGGTAAAATCTATTGATGGTTTAACAAAACGAGAATCAGGTAAATTTTTGGATAGAGTGTCAGTAAATTCTTTGAATTCAGATGTGAGGGCCGGATCTATAGATGAATATTTTCCAAATATTTTAAAGTCAAGTTCATTTCAATGTTTTGTAGTGAATGGAAAATTTCATGATAGAGTTGAAAGTATTCTGAGGGGTGGTAACACTGTCTGCACAGAAATCGTCAGTGATTAAGTTATTAACAAGTACCCCTTCCAAGTATCGAGCCACAGCTTTTAAGATGAATTATTGGAAACCAGGTTCCAATTATAATTTGTTGATATTGAAATCTATTTCGAAAGTTGTTTCTGACGGAGACTTCGTGGTAATTTCTGAAAAAGCTGTTTCGATTGCAAAGAATCTAATAATTGATGAGGGAAAAGTCAAACCAGGTTTGACTGCAAAGTTACTATCCAAAGTATGGATGCAATTAGTTTGGGGGTTTGTTCTTGGCAAAGTTTGTCATATGACGCGTAAAACAAGGCAAAGATTAAGAAATTACCCATTGAAGGAGGGAGCTGCACACAAGCAGATTTGCTTAACGTATGCAGGTTTTTTTCAGTCTCTAAGACATGGTTCTGAAGGTGGAATAGATGTAACAAACCTCCCATATTCTTTTGCTGCTTTACCACTGGAAAATCCTCATTTAGAGGCCAACCGGTTACAGAAACAAATTCACCTTGAAACTGGTCGCAAAGTCTCAGTTATGATTGTGGATACAGATAAGACATACAGGTTGGGGAACAGAAACTATACACCATTACCCAAGGCTATTCAAGGTATAGTAAGTGGAGGAGGTATTTTCACATATATTCTTTGCAGAGTACTTAGATGCAAACGAAGAGCCACACCAATTGGATATGCGGGTGAGTCATGTAGCATTGAAACTATCCTCAATATATCTGAAACAGCTAATCGCGTAAGAGGCGTAGGTGCAGGAAGGAGCCCTTGGCATATGGCAGAACGATTTGGAGTTGATCTCACAGGTGTTACTTGGGAAATGCTCGAGAGAGTAGATCATTATCCGGTAGTAGTTGTGAAATGTCTAGATTAGAGCTACAGCATCTTTCAGTTTTATCTGGACTGGCCCAAGGGTACCACCGAAGTTAGCTGCCGATATCTTCTTTACTCCAGGTACACTTGCGGCTGCTTTGATTCCTTTTGCTGTTCCTTTCATAAGTAGGTCTGCATCTAGGGCATTGAAAACTACTTCATAGACACTTTTTACGCCTTCGGGTATCTGGGTATCTGGGACTTCTGATCGTATTTGAGGACAAATAGGATGATTTGTTGATGCTGGTAATTTATATTTTTTTGAGCCGAGTTTTGAGCCGGAACGACATATTCCCCCAGGGAATGTGAGTACAACAGCTTGTAGTTCTTGTATGGAATCCACACATTTCTCAGCTGCTTCTAGTGCTGATGGTTGATTATCAGCCATAATAAGAAGATTTCCTCCAGCAATGGCTTTTTTTATACCAAAGCGGCCTTCAATAACAAATTCGCCCTCCATAACAGGTAATCTCCAAACCTTTCTACCACCAATAACATCTTTTTTTTCGAAACCATCTCCAAACATACGAACTGCATCACCTATCTTCATCTTATTCTTCAATGAAGGTAGACCATCAAATGCTCTAGTTGTTGGGCACGTAAGTATGCATTGTCCCATACGAGATATCATTTGTCCTTTAAGCAAAGGTTTTGCATTGTGGTACATCTGCACCATAACTCCTATCCTTCCGTCGGGTGTCTTGTCTGGCGGAATTACAGGTCCTTCCATAGCTGCTTCAGCTGGTGACATAATAATAGAAGAAGCGAATCCGGTTGCAGTTCGTGCAGCTATCTTTGCCCATTTTTCATTTTGGGCAGTTATCAAGATTCTTCCAGCGAACATTGGGAATGCTTCCGCAAATGTATCTTCGATTTCAACACCGTTAACCTGAATACTCATA
>JASLOE010000031.1 GCA_030745655.1 Nitrososphaerales archaeon
TCCCATGCTGCTTGACCCATAGATTCCTTTAATGAACCGAAATATTGGGTTCCAACTGTTCCAAGAGTAAGGTCATGAATTGTTGCTTTACCATTCCATTTTGGATCTACTAGTTCATCAATTGTTGTAGGAACTTCATTGTCTGGTACTAGGTCGGTATTTCGAACTTGAAGCATAGGTAGTAATACTACTGTGGTCCAATATCCATCAGGGTCTTTGTAAATATCAGGGTAAGCAGATGCTTCAGATGATTCATACGCTTCAAGGAATCCTTCTTCTTGAAGGACGAGTTGAAGGGATAAACTAATCATTACGACATCTGCGGTTGGTTCTCCGGCGTCTCTCTCTGAAGTCATTCTTGAGTATATGGCTCCAGGCCATCCTTGTACATAATTAACAGCTACATCTGGGTATTTTTCGTTGAATGCGTCTTGCCATACCTCAAAGTCTTCTGGATCGATTGTGCTATATATTGTAAGTGAGTCTTCTGGATCTGGTGCAGCAGGTAATAGGAAAAAGTATGATGCCAAACCTGCTATTAGCATTAGTACTCCGATTCCGATAATCGTATTATTATTAGGCAATCGTTTTCACTAAATTGTAATACTTAGAATTTTGTTTATAAGTATTTTTGAATAAAGAAAAATAAGAAATATTATACAAATTTACTCATTTATTCGCCGGCGAAAATATTATTGTGTTTGAATTCAAGCTTTTTTTAATAATCGAATTTAGAGAAAGGAGCATATATTTTTAGTATAATCATAAAAATATTTTAATCATATTAAAATTAGGGCAAAGTTCGAATAGATTTGACACGCTTCTGGTCTGAAGACTTCTTTGAGAAAACTGATAAATTGCTTAATGATGATAAAGAACTTCTTAAAGTATTTACAGGAATGAACACTACAATTATTGCAGAATGTAGTGATAAGGAAGAAGTTTTCTACATCATAGTTGAGGACGGTAGAATCAATTCATCAAAAGCTAGTGTTGGAGATAAAGGGGAGTTTAGGTTTTCTGCACCTTATGATTTATGGGTTAAAGTTGCTAAAGGAGAAGAAAAAGTTCAGAGTCAGGTTGTTAGAGGTAAGATAAAGTTTACAGGCTCTATGCCCAAGATGCTTCTTTATTTGGGTAAAGTCGTTCGAATGGAGAAAAAGATACTTAAGATAATTAAGGATATGGATCTTGAATTCTAGAAAAGGATTATTAACACCATTAAAGTGGCGATTGTTATGACTGAATTAGTAGTTTACACATCTTTCTCTTTCATTCTAGATACATTTGATGTTTCTCTGAGATCAGAATATGCAGATGAACATTTTCATCTAATTACTTTTAGGGACCACCCTAAGGTTGTATTTGAAAGAATTCAGAATGATATAAAGTCAGGAAAACATTCTGCTGATATTGTTATTGGCCCTCATTGGATGATCTTAAATCTCCAATTAGCCGGTTTACTCAAACCTTACGATTCTCCTGAATATGACGCTTATCCAAAAGAATTTTTCAATCCAAAAGGTGCATGGTGCGCTATGGCTCTATCTCCAGTGGGTATGGCCTATAATACTGATCTTATTAGTAAGGCAGAAGCACCAAACACTTTGACTGATGCAGTAGATGAAAAGTGGCGTGGAAAATTGGCGGCACATGAGATTGTAGATAATAAAGAAGGGCAAATGGGATTAACGTATCTTACTGCACTGAATAGAATAATGGGAGAAAAAAGGTGGAATGATTTTGTTGATAGAATAGCAGATATGAAACCAACAACATATGAATGTATGCCCGAAATGGCGCTGAATATTGGATTAGGTAAAAGCCAACTTGGGTTACCGGCTACAGTGGCATGTATATCATATTATCTGGATATTCAAGGAAGGCCAGTAGCACATAAGATGCCTACAGACGTACCATTTCTTACGACTTTCGCTCCGACAATAGCCCTTGTTGCAAATGGTGAAAATCCAGATTGGGCAGAAAAAGGATTTGACTTTGCTTTATCTGAGGAATGGCAATCAAGAGTAGAAGGATTAGGTGGAAAAATACCTACAAGACCAGGATTAATGGATTCTAGTCCGATCCCCGATGATGCTGAATACTTTCCCACATTAGATGATGCTGCCAATATTCCTAAGTTCCGTGAAATACTTAGAAATAAACTAAATTAGACATATTTTTACTGAGACAAAGACACTTTTACTAAGCATTTAGGATATTTTCTTTGTAGTGCACAGCTCTTTTTACGACCTCTGCTTCGGATAGATCATTCCTTTCAAGTCCAAGAGGATGCTCTATTTTGCCACTAATCAAATCTTTGCAGTACTCGTAATAATCTTTGAAAGAACTTCTTAGTTTTCTCATATTAAACTTATCAGGCCAAAGATCAATAGGCGAACCTGGAGTTAGACGAAGTGGAACACAATTAAGCTGATCTTGAGCACTATTGAAGAGCTGAGGATAATTTTTCTTCATTGAAACAGATAACTTGAGTGTTTTAAGATAGTCCTCTTCAGATTCAAATGGAAGACCACACATAAACCAAAGGAATAATTGAGATCCACGTGAAGAACCTACTTCAGCAATTTTATCAATACTCTTCTTGAGTAAATCATTTGAATAGAATTCTCTATGAAACCCCCTGTGACATAGATCTTTACGAAGTCTATCAGATCCACTATCAGGAGAAATCTGTATTTCGAAGTCACTAAAGCTCGTACTCAACTTAGAGATAATATCATTTGATGGGAGATTCCATGGAAGATAAACGACATTCAAGTCAAGGTTAGACAACTTATCAAATAATTTAAGAAAATATGACTCATCGCTGAATGGCCCGAAATCAATAAAGAGACTATCTACACCATTATTTTTCAGTAATACTGCGTCTTTAACAACATCTTCAACAGGTCTATAAACAGATACTCCACGATTGAAAATTCTGCTGTTTCCAGTTTTAGAGCTACCACAGAAACAACAGTTAAAACCACAACCTTTACCCACGTATAAATAGAATTCACTAGGCCTTGTTTCAACTTCTTCCACAATTGTAGAGGAAGCAATAGGAGCTGATGTTCTAACTCTTTTTGTCTTGATATATTTGTCCCATTCATCTATCATTTCATTCATATTTTCGTGTGCACCAGTCAGGTTTTCGAGTGTAGCTTGGTGGTAAGTAACAGGTTTAGAAACAAATTCACCATTTTTCTTAAAAGAAATATTCTCGACTTTTTGAGGATTTTGAGAAATAATATATTCTAGAAGAGGTTTTTCACCATCACCTTTTATAATTAAATCAATCGAAGATGTGAAATCAAGTATTTGTTTATCGAAGTAAGTTGAGCTATGACCGCCTATTACAACTTTAATATTTGGATCTGTTTTTTTCACTACCCCCGCTATCTTAACTATTTCATATGCATGGATATACCAGTGAAAACTGATGCACACTATTTTTGGTCTGAATTGACAAATTTTTTTTTCCACAGTATCTTCCATGTCTTTATCAACCAAAACAACTATTCTAGAGTCAATGCCATTCTTGCGTAAATATCCAGATAGAGAAAGGAATCCTAGTGAAACAATTCCGTATTGATTACCAACAGCTGGCTGAAAAAAAAGAGTATCAATGTTAGACAAACTATTCAGTCAGGGTAGAATTATGTAAAGTATTTTAAGTATTTTAGTTATCCATAGCTTTTGGTGTACCTTTACTTTCAAATATATGATGACAATCTTTTAATATTCTTCTCAATCCTATTATGATTAGGTCTGATTAGATGTCCACTCTTGAGAAATTCTTTGCAGATCTTGATGAAAAACTTTCCATTAAAGAAATTAAGAAAAGGATAGAAAATGGAGAAAATCCTCAGAAATTATTGGTAGAAGCAAGGAAAGGTTTACGAATAGTTGGTGAGAGGTTTGAAATGAAGCAATATGCGCTCATAGAGCTTGAGATGGCTGAAGAACTTTTCAGAATATGTGCAACAGCTATAAAGACACTCTCAGGAAAGAAAGATGTGGATCTTCTGGATAAATCAGATGAAGAAATTGAGTATGCAGATACAATTGACCTTGGGTAGGTTGATTGATTCTCATCATACCTTTTTGAAGAGATTCAGAGTTATAATGATGAACATATTGTATTGAAGAAGGCAATCGTAAGTTGAAGCAAATTAGTAATTTATTGAATGAACGACTTACCAAAGCAATAAGCTGTAGTACACCCGATAGAATACCTATTGCACTTCGAATTGAGTATGCAGCTGCAGTATGGGCGAAATTAAATTTTTCAGAATTTGCGTTAAATCCATTAAAGTCATCTGAAGCTCTAGAAAAAGCATATGATGACATCGGTGGATGGGATGCTGTAGATGCTTCTTGGACATTAGGTACAAGATGGACTAAAACTGAGGTAGCTAAGGTTGAGATTTCTGGAATAGATTTTTCTGGTGAACTCCCACATAGAATTATCGAGTTTCCAGTTATGAAATCTAAGGATTATGATGTAATTTTGAAAGAAGGGATAAACAGTTTGATGAATAGAATGATGAGAAGATTGGGAGGAAAGTTTAACGAGGATATTGAAAGAAGTGTATTCAATTCGTTTGCACCCATTTACAAACATTGGATAGAAGATAGAGGTGTTCCAGTCTTGAGGGGAGGGATGGTAAGACCACCATTTGTTCAGTTTTCTATGTGGAGAACTTGGCATGGAATAGCGCAAGATCTTCTCAGTAGGAAAGAGAAAGTAAAGGAAGTTAGTGATGCAGTGTGGAAAGATTTAGTTAAAAAAGGCGAAAACCAGAGTAGAATCGTTGGATGTAATTGTATATTCATCCCGTGTGGACGTGCATCAGCGACATTTCTTTCTGAAAAATTATTTCTTGAATATTTTTTTCCTCACTTGAAGATGATCGTTAAAGAACTTGTTAAGGATGGATTTACCCCGCGGCTTCATTGTGATGGCGATTGGATGCCGTTTCTCGAATATTTTCGGGAGCTTCCTAAGAAAAGTTGTATAATTGAACTGGGTCTTGAAACAAACTTTAAGAAAGCCAAAGAAATTCTTGGAGGCCATATTTGTTTGTATGGTAATGTCCCCACAAAATTATTGTTCACTGAATCTCCACTTAAAGTAAAAGAATACTGTAAAAAACTAATTGATGATGTGGGTCATGATGGATTCATTCTTGCTAATGATGATATTGTACCACATAATGCAAGATTTGAGAATGTTAAGATGATTGCAGATACAGGAAAAAAATATGGATAAGTTAAATAATCATATCTTTGAAAGTAACAAACAATATTTTATTCATATATATTATTGCACACTAAGCAATAAATATGAATAATATTTGTAAATTCATGGTAATTTTACATAATATTTTGCTTCTAAATTAAATAAATTGATATAGGCTTTAAAATAATTTTTTTCCATGAGAATCAAGTATTGAAAAAAGAATTAGGAGAGAGACATGTTTGTTGTTCTAGTTGGTAGATTTGTTCGCATCATATACCAGATCTCGAGTTTACAGACTTTAGAACTTCTTTTCCATCAACATTTCCTGAGGTAATTTCGCCGTTTTCTAAGTCTATATAAAAGATGTATTGAGTATCTTCTCTAAATGTTTTAATTGAGAAATGTACTTCAAAGATGTTACCTGGCTCCTCTGGTTTATGAAAAGCTGACCATTCAATTTTGGTGGATGGGAGATTGAAAATATTTTCACCTACAAAAAAATAAGCAACATTAATCCTCGCATCTATCAATTCTTTTATTGTGCCCCCTTTCTCGTCAATTCCATTAAAAGTTTGAACTAAACTAATTGCTAATTCATTTTGTTCATTTGTTTCACTGTCAATAGTTGCTGAATCGGTTATGCTTGGAATAATGAATATCACTGATACTACAATGATGATTGCTAAACCCAAAACACCGAATACTAGTCTATTAGTTTTTCTTCTTCTGCTCATTTCTTCAAGCAACAATGTACAGGTGTTATTTAACTTCAATTAATAAATTATAGTGAAAACATCATTATCAATATCCTTGATCATAAACATAATTTTGCTCAAGTTGTATTTAGGTTGCCTGCTCATCTTCTAACTTCTTTAGAACTTCTTTGGCTTCATCTATATGCTTTGTTGGTCGGAATTGTGAAGAGAACATATGTCGAACGATACCTTTCTTATCAATTATATACGTAACTCTCCCAGCTATCAAACCCAAAGTAGATGGTACACCAAACTTCTTCCTTACCTTATTTTCGTTATCACTTAACAAGATGAAAGGAAGGTCATACTTCTTCACAAATTCTTGATGCTTCTCTTGGTTGTCTGAGCTTATGCCAATAACTTCAGCCCCCATTTTCTTAAAAATTCCATAGCTATCCCTGAAAGCACAAGCCTCCCTAATACAACCAGGTGTATTATCCTTCGGATAGAAGTAAAGTACAATATTTTTTTTCCCGACATAGTTTTTTATAGAGAATTCTTGATCCGAAGATGAAAAAAGCATAAAATTTGGTACTTCATCACCAATTCTTACTTTATTCATCATTCATGATCTTATGTTTTTCTAATTAATTAATATTTTTACATCTAAAATAAATTAGAAATTCCAGGATACACACGATTCTTGTGAGCGGAGACGTACAATAATGCCACATACACTTCCAAAACCAATATATTATTGATGATTAGGAGGGTAACAACATGCATAAGATTTATAGTACATTACTCATTTTTCTGGTGCTTACACCCAGCATAATTGTTCTTGTTCCACATTTGGCAACAGGTCAACTGCCTCCAGTAGGAAATTGGTTTGCAACTGGTTATGATTATGATCACACTGGGTTTAATCCTCAAACGGTAATAAATAGAGATAATGTGGATGACCTTGAGTTTAGATGGGTTTATCAGTTACCGTTGAATCCTTACCGAAATATTTTGCAGCCCTCGTTAGGGCTTGAGACAAACCCGTTACTTGTAAATGGTATTTTATATTTTTCTGCTTCCTATAACAAGTTATTTGCAGTAAATACGTTAAGAGGTAACTTAGTTTGGAGTCATGAAGTTAATGTTACCGAAGCTTTAAAGAATCCAAATATAGGTAACTTTGGGTTACAGCATGCAATTGTATATCATGATGGGTTGATTTACCAGTTTACTATAGACTGTACTCTTTTTGGTTTTAATGCTTCATCAGGTAAGGTGATGTTGGAGATACCTGGTATTTGTGACGACATTCCAGGAAATAAAGGTCAGTATTTTGGTGAGGAAGCACCAAGCATTTATGAAAAAGATGGAAAGATTCATGAATCAGAATCAAATAAAGCTTTTTTTGTTGCGGAACAGAGAGGAAAAGAAGCTGAAGAATAATGATATCAATCTGATCTT
>JASLOE010000032.1 GCA_030745655.1 Nitrososphaerales archaeon
CTTGAGCTCCTTAAATAATACTTTTGCATGCTTATCCTGAAGATTATCTGGGTAAAGTATCAGGTCATTTGGCATAGCCTTATTCTCCTTTATTTGAAACTATCCCTAATCCCACACAACTTATGGGCGAGGCTCTTGCTTAATTCCTATCCCTTTGTGTGGAGGTAATATGAGCAAGAGGCGTTTCATTATTATTCAAATGTTTGTTCTATATCGTTATGTTCCTACCGACCCCACATTTTGGATTCTTCAAACACAACACTGGGGAGTTTACACTTGGCTAGAATAGATTCAATCTCTTGCGTTTCTTCTACTTCCAGATCGAGAGAAGGAGAATCTGGTACATTTTTGGAAATGTAGTGAAGAAAAACAAGTAAGCATTTCGTCGGTTCATCGCAATGAGTGTTGATTTCCTTGATTACAATACCGAGCTGGTTTAAAGTATCGGAAGTATAATGATGATCACTGAATGCGATGCCAATCTCCATAGGGGCTATCCCTCTAGTCTTGCACTTCGGACAGGGAAGTAGCACACCCCACTTCATTTCACCACAGTCTAAACAGAGAGCCGCTGTCATATCTAATTATACAAATTCACGCACCAAGTTTAGCCGTCCGGTGGAGTGAGTTAACCAGATTACCATGTGTCTACTCTTGTTTTTATAAGTTTCATAATGGAACTACCAGAATCCAACATTTCATTATCTAAAACTTGTCCAATATTGTAAGTGGCTCCGCTAATATTTATTTCGTCCCAAATGGAAACGCGAACTAAAGGAATATCATATAACAGTGGGGTTAAGTCTTTTACAAAATCATAAAAAGCACGTTGTTTCCATCGGGGCGAACCATTACCTGAAAGGACACCAGGGGTAGAACCCACGCCAAATTGTTTTTCACAACTATTGTTTGACCATTTGCCGCCGTAAGCACCTGCACTTAAGCATTTTGGTTCATAAGTCTCGCAATATGATTTGTATTCTTTCACTGGAAAGTTTTTCAATTTTTTATATAGTGGAGAACTCAAAGTAGAAAGACGGTAACGATTAAAGTGTAATAATTCATCGAGCTCAACAGCAATATCTTCCACTTCAATGTCCCATTTTCTTAAGTTTAATGGGAAAGGGGACAGCAACCCCCCAAGTTCATCATAAACGCTTTGGACTTCGTCATTGAACTCAGAATTATATAAATCTTCCTTCTTGGGATATTGTAAAAAGCCTGAAGAGGTTCTGTAGCCAGAATATTCTAAAATATATCCAAATGTATCTTCTCTTTTTCCCATATTTATTGTCTCCTTGTTATGAGTTGGTTAATCTGTTTATACGATCAAGTTAAAGTGAAACATCAATCTTTCCGAGGATATCTGACACACTCGCCGCATCAAGAGAAAAAGCTAAAGGCCACCTGTAGTTTGTAATAGGTGCATACCCCAACCGCTGTTTCAATTCTGTAATCTTGAGTCCTATCAGAGTATTATCGATACTTAGCATACGGGAAGAATTATTATCGTCCCAAAGTTTTTGATTGAATGAATAGGAAAAACAAAGCTTTGATCCGTTCATATAGCAAGGTGAGCTGGTGCCGTTTATACTCTCAAGCTTTAGCAAGGATATTGATGTTTCACTGGCCTGACCAGAGAATCCTAATCTTCCGTAACGGCTTGGTTGGAAGTACTTTGCAGTATAAACACCAAGAGCTAGGCTGCATTGATCAACTTTCATATTCATTATATTCGGCTCCCAACTTAAAATCATACCTGAAAGCTGGCTGGGTTCGAAATAACACCGGGACATACCTTTCTCCCAAACCCTGGTGTGGGCCATAGTTCTCAAGATGAGAATTCTTTCGTGTGGTTTCTCAGCCATATCTTATGTACGATCTAAACATCTCAATTCTTACTTTTGATCAGTTTCTTTTTTAATCTAGTACCTTCATAACCTAAATTATTGGTATCCTTCACCTGATTAACAATAGAACTGAGTTTTTCTATTGCCGGCAGATTATTCCTCACTTCCAGAAACGGATCAATTCTTCTCTGCCTGAATTCACTGGCCAGCTTTGCACTTGCTAATACGCTTCTCATTATCTGTTCCTGATCTTGACAAAACATGACGGTTGCGGGGATTCCCAAAAGATGACCCTGGAAATATGGATTCCATTCGTAACGACTATCCAGAATCACAACGCTACCCCGATCCTTCATTGATCGTATTAATCTACCGAAACCCTGACGTAGTTTCAGGTAAGCACAGGAAGAGTAAACTCTAGCCATAAAATCTGTTTCCCACATATTTCGATGAGCAATAATGGTATTACTCAAGCTTGGATTGGGTGCTTTTACAATAATCACCTGGCTAAGGGTTGGACCGGGGAAATCCACACCTGACCAGAACCTGTCTACACCAAAAAGGATAGAATATTCGTTTCTATAAAATTCCTTGATTTCTTCTAGGCTACTGCCATTTTGGAGGATTGGTAGAATATCATAATTTCTAAAGAATGCTTTCGTTCTGTCATAAGTTTGGTTCATTTCCTCCGTAGACATAAACAGAATCAGTGTCCTTCCGTTTGTAGCCAACCCATACGTCATAATTGCCTGATCTACAGATGAACGAAAGGCTTGCATCTGAAAAGGGTTTTTATAATCATAACTGGGTATGGATGTATCCACCGCGCAATACACATGATCACGGTAAGAAAATGGTGAATTAAGCCGTAATGTGTTAACGTTAAATCCCTTTGCACGTGATCCATATTCATCAATAAAGAATTCTGGTGAATCCTGTATGTAGAGTGCGGCAGAAGTAAAAAACACATTGTCTATATTTTCATATATTGATTTTTTAAGGCTGTCGTGGAGATATACTGGCATCCTCGTCAGTGTCCAAGATTCAGGTGAGCCACTATAGCTGTGTGCATAGCTTAAAGTACCAAAACCGAAAGAAAAATCTTTGAAGGATCCAGAGATGTTTTCTATTAATACACGATAGGATTCACATCTCTCCTTCTGGGAGGAATTAAGCGGTGAATTTTCATCCTGTAATTCTGTTAAACTATTTTCAATAATTTCCAACATCACTAATATTGGGTCCATTAAAAGTTTCAAGGATGAGGTTGAATTTCTAAGAGCAGGCAGTTTTACCATCAATGATGGTATATATCCATTCGCAGGATGGATTTTCTCTATAAATAATTGAATTGATTTATTATATAACCCAACGTTACCAATCAGCTCCTCAATATCCTCAAGAGTTTTTGCTGCATTTTTCCTGTTTCTACCTTTTACATTCTCTTCAATTTTTTCTTTTAATACCTGAAGATAACCACGACGCTTTGAGGTCCCTATCAGTCTATGTATTAACCTGTCAACATCCATAGATCTTATTTCTATGGAAAGTGCCTGACGAACATTATCACCGAACCGATCTGCTTCATCAACAATAATTGCATGAGTAGAACCTAAAATTTCCTGATCAAGTGATACCGCTTTATGATGGTTGGTCACAACTATATTTGATCTTTTTGCAGCATTCAGGTGACGGCCATATACACAATTGGCAGGATTGCAAAGAGATTTTGTGCAATGCAAGTCACTGCGCACATCTTTTAATAAGTCATATAAAGGAATCAACCACTTTTTCATTCTGTAAGGGATTTTCTCCAGGTCTCCTTCTGTCTCATAAGAAAATAGAGCAAGATAAATCCATGCCGCTTTTTCATGCCAGTCAGCCTCTGCATTAAATGAATGTGAGAACTGACGAGCCAAGGCAGTTGGACAGATATAGTTCGATTTACCTTTCAAAGTTGTAATGGATACATCCTGAAACCTTTTAATGATTAAAGGCCAATCCTTTTCCAATATCTGTGCCTGTAGGTTTTTGGTTGATGTGGCAATCATTATTTTGTGGGTTTTATTCTTTTCAAGGTAAAAAGCAGCAGGGACGAGGTATCCAAGCGTTTTTCCAATGCCTGTGGGTGCTTCTACATAATGATGAACAGGTTGATCTAACATATCTACCACATTAGCTGAAAACTCAATTTGTTCATTCCTGATCTCATAGCTCTTTAGACTTTCCCGGATAAATTTGGAGGTAAAAAAGTTCTTAACAGTAGAAGTATTAATTTTCTTTATTACCGAATCGTGGTTAAAAAAAGTACCTACCTTGCTTGTATCATATGTAAGGATTTCGGGAATCAGGTCCTTTCCTTTAAAATCAGCTATATTAATTGATCCGTGTCTTTTATTGGGATTTATCAGCAGATCACCATCGAGCCAACCGGTACTATTGCATCCCTGTATAAGGTGAGAAATAGCTTCAAAATCAGGGTTTGCAATTATTGTTTGTAAAATATCCTGTAAATGTGTGTGGAATACAGTATCTTTTCTTGAAAATAGCTCAGCTACCCTTCTTAGGAGTGCCTCAAACAGTAATAGAGTTTCTTTCATGATATCTTCTGTTTTAGGGAGTTCTCTGCCAAAAACAGATTTATACATTCCCTCTAAAGAATAATCGTCATAATCAGGCAGAAAGAATTGTATAACCAAGCTCAAGTCAACTACTACAGTTTGGGGAGAGTTTTTTAGAACTACCTCACTTACCCAGTCCAATTCGTTACCGTTCCCGGACTTCATTACGAAGATATGCGAAAACTTTTCTAACTCAGATTGCCACTTGGAAGACACTGCACCAAATAGAGGAGCATTTTCAAGTATAGAATCCTTTAGGCCGGATCTTTGTTTAGCACTACGGCTAATTTTACATTCAGGTTTAAACTTTTCAATTCCCGGTTCTTTTGTACCATCAAGAGGGAGCAAACCGAGTTGAATTATAAAATCCCTCTCGGTGTGAGGACCGGTGGTATGAATATGTGATATTGCGAAATTGAAGTTGTTGGTCATTTCTTACTCCACCACTTCTTACGCCTGAAGCGACGATAAGATCCTGAATTACCGCGTCGGGAGTATCCGCGGGAGTAAGACCTGTTTCTGCTATATGATTTTCTGTAGGCCATAACTTATATACGCAGTCATGGCGGGGATTCTTACATCATTACAGTGATTCGTTAATAGTATTCGTTAATTGAGCGAGAGAAATCATTTTCCTAAATCATCGACTTCTTCATCCTCAGTGTTTTCATATACTGTGGGTGGTGCGTCTGCGGCAGCTGGTTCTTACGAACCCTGTCCAACTTCAGACTAATCAGCGGAATCGGCGTCGCCTTTTTTGTCACCTACTCGGATTTCAGAAGAATCCTGTAAATCCTCTGCCAATTCAGATAAGACCTTTATGTCTATTTCAACATCTTTATGAAGATAAGATTCTTTATTCAAATCTTCAAACAACTCCCTGGCTGCGGACAAAGCTTTTTCCCTATTACCCAAAGAGTTTTCTACCCAGTATAAGACTCTCCTATGTATGAGTTTTTCGTTTTCATCCTTAAGTTTAGGCCAAGTCTTGAATTCATCTAATGCACCTCTTTCGTTCCGATCAGCAGCAATTAGCATGAGGTTCCATGCACAAATGTTTTGTTCTATAGTGTCACGTATCATTTTATTCGCATGGTCAATACCTTCATGCATTATTGCTAAATGAATAAAAGCCAAACCCTGAGGTAATTGAGGTAATTCTTTGACTTTATTAAAAATCTTTTTTAGGCGAGATCTAGCATTATGGTATTTACCATTCATTAATTCCACATAAGCAAGATTTATTGATGAAGTGAGTTCTTTATTATGTGTTTGTTCTAACAATTTACCTGCTTCTAAAATATCGCCAACATTAATTAAGGTAAATGCATAATTGTTTACTGACTTCGAACTTACGTAACTTTTTCCCTTTCTACCCCAAGTTCGAGAATAATCCATAAGATCCTTAGCTTGTTTTGTAGCTTTGTCGAACTTACCATCTCTTGTGAAATTAAAAAGCATCGTTTCATAATCAGTGGTTTTAGCACAAAATATTAATATAGTAATTTGATTGGGTATCCAATGAAGTTTTAAATTCCTTATTTCGATATTGTATTCATCTAGAGATGCTGAAAAATATTTCGAACGCTCTAAAGAACGAGTAGGTATAGTCTGCTTATCTTCCTCTGATGATATAGGGAAAAAACATCTGACATTTCTTTCTTTCCCAAATATTATCAAATCAATTTCAAGTACATAATATCCCTGTAAATTAAACGCTTGAGCGTACCTTGAGGGAAATACTAGATTGTAATCTTTACTAAGTGTCTGAACATTACTTATATCCTCAGGTGTTTGCTCTTCTTTTTTCGAAATTTCGTCAAGTTCATCTTTCACTTCTTCAAAACTGGAAGGAGTTTTTCTATTTAAATAATTTAGTGTGGGTGACTCAGAGTCATAGCCTTCGATCTCTTCGTTGTTAACTACCATCAATGCTACATTGTTACACAATTTTTGTGCAAGCAGATCAACTAGTTCGTAGGAGAACCTAAGATCTAGATCCGTGTTAGTGATCGATTGGTAATAATAGGATGCATAAAGACGATCAAATTCATCACCTATGAAATCGAACTTAACATTGTGTGCTTTTGTAGGAGTTAGATCATCTATAGTAGAAATACTGACTGGTTTACCATCAATATCGGTTATATTAAATAATTGCAGGCCTTGCAATTCATCGAAGTCGCTTCTTATGTTTGATAAACACTTTTCTTCCAGCTCAGGTGTTATATTATTAAAGGCCATTTTCTCGATAATGATAGATCTAACATCCAGACCCTCGTAAAAGTACAGACTTGAAAAGGCTTTTAACTGATCTGATGTACAAGTACTCAATGCCGTTTGAATTTGTCTACTATTACTTGACCAACCCTGATACTTCTGCATAGCTTTTTCTAGTACAGCACGATTGATTTTAATCTCTTCAGCATTTTCATCTTGCTTAAATTCGTTAAACATCGCTGAACATAGCAACCTTATGTGTAGTGGGTTTCCACCAGTTTTCTGTTCTAGAATAGCCAAGGAATCGCTTTCGAAGAATTGCTCAGCCTCATGATACATACATCCAAGTTTTTCCACAAGCGGCATCAACACTGCATCCCCAATCTGACCTTTCTTTTCATCCAAAGGTGGTAAATCGTTAGTTTTAGCTGAACGAACAAAACGTTCAAATATAGCAGAATCTTTGTAAATATCTTCTCTACCAGCACCATGAAACTTAGTACCTGTACCTTTAGTCTTAGTAAGATAAGGTTTAGCAGCAATCTGCTCAACACTAGTCTTGTACTTACCAGATGGCCATCTTGTCTGAGGTATACCT
>JASLOE010000033.1 GCA_030745655.1 Nitrososphaerales archaeon
ATTTAATCAAAATGGGAACAGTGAAGAGGAGACTTTGAATAGAGTAAATGGAAACAGTGAAGAGGAGACTTTGAATAGAGTAGCAGTAATTGAAACGAATCTGGGAACAATGGAAATTGAACTTTTCAATGATAAAGCACCTAGAACAGTATCCAATTTTGTTGATCTAATAGAGAAAGGTTTCTATGATGGAGTAATATTTCATAGAATAATAAGTGGATTTATGATTCAAGGTGGCGACCCAACAGGAACCGGGAGAGGAGGGCCAGGGTATACAATTGATGATGAGTTTCATCCAGATTTAAAACATGATTCAAAAGGAATACTTTCTATGGCCAACGCTGGCCCTAACACAGGTGGATCTCAATTCTTCATAACCTTAGCACCAACACCACATCTTGATAATCGTCACGCTGTCTTCGGCAAATTAATCAAAGGAGAGGAGATTCTTGATAAAATAGGGGCAGTTGAAACTGGTCCAAATGATAAACCAATCAACGAAGTTAAGATGATTAAGGTAACAATAAAGTAACGGATTTTCACATAAACTGTTAGAATCAATTCAAAACAAGAATAATCCTAATTAAAAAATAATCTTGGTTAATTAGATAATCTTTGTCTGAATATTAATGCAGATATTACGTATAAATAAAAAAAGGAAATAAATATCTAATTAGTGAAACACCAAATAGTTATATATACACTATTTTCTATTTATCAAACGTTAAAATTGAAATTAACTAATATAATTGGAGGCATTATCAATGCCAGAGTCTGGTATTATCAAATATCACGTAAGGATAAGATTTGAAGTAGAAGGCGTAGTAGAAAAAGCAGATTTAATAGGTGCAATCTTCGGGCAGACAGAAGGACTTTTCGGCCCCGAAATGAATTTACATGAGCTTCAAAAGAATTGGAAAGTAGGACGCATTGAGATAAAACTAGAATCAAAGAATGGCCGAACAAATGGTCAAGTAATAATTCCGATGGGAACAGATATGTCAACAGCAGCCCTAATAGCAGCAGCCATAGAAAACATAGAGAAAGTTGGGCCTTGCGCAACAAATTTCAACCTAACAGCTATTGAAGATATCAGAGCCATAAAACGAAAAGCTATTGCAGATCGTGCAAAAAGTATAATGAAAGAATGGGCTTCAAAAACATCCAGTGAAAGTGAAGAAATTCTAAAGGAAGTATCAGCGTCTACTAAAGCAGCTAAGATCATTTCATATGGAAAGGAGAACCTCCCAGCAGGACCTGAAATCTATCTATCAAATGAGATCTACTTAGTGGAAGGAAGAGCAGACGTTAACAATCTTCTAAGGACAGGCATAAGCAATGTGATTGCTATAGAAGGAACTAAGATACCGAAATCGGTTATTCAGCTTGCTAAAGAAAAGAAAATTATAGCGTTTCTTGATGGAGACCGTGGAGGAGACTTGATAGAAAAAGAATTATTACAGGTAATTAAACCAAAGAAGATATTTCGAGCACCCTTGAATAAAGAAGTTGAAGATTTAACACCTGTAGAGATATTAAAAATACTAAAGAAAAAACCAGAAGAGAAACCAACAATAGTCTCACCGGAACCCAAACCGGAACTAAAACCACCAAAGATACCTCAAACTTTACAAACAAAGATCAAAGAGATATACCCTAATATCAATGGTACACTTGAAGCAGTTATTCTGGATACAAAGATGAAACAGATAATACAAGTGCCGGTTAATCAGCTTTTCGAAAGATTATCATCCCAAAAAAACGCTAGTACCATAGTCTTCGATGGAATAATTACTCAAAGACTTGTGGATGTATGTACAAGTATAGGTGCAAAATCAGTTATAGGGCACAGAGTGGGTAACATCATAAGAAAACCCATAGACACAACAATATTGACCTTCAAACAATTAGGACTAGATTGATATAGCTATTTGTCTCTGTAGATGATAATCCATAGGTTAGTTCCTAAAGCCGGATTAGCTGTCCTTACTCCAGAGAACGCGGAAGATCTCTGGGTACTGCGTAGAGTGATCTCTTCTGGAGATTTGGTTTCAGGTGAAACATCTAGAGTCATCAAAGAGATTGGAGAATATGTACGTCCTGACAAAGGTGAACGTATAAAGATCACAGTAACATTGAAAGTGGAACGTGTATCCTTAGATTCAGCATTGGAGAGGTTGAGGATAATTGGGGACATTACCTCCAGTTCAAATGAATTGGTTTCAAAAGGTGGGTCACATTCACTTGTTGTAGTCCCATTGAAACGTATTGGTTTGCAGAAAGAATATTTAAGCTCAATGGAAATAGGGCTACTCAAGAAAAGCCAAAATGAGGAAGATGGTTTCATATTATTGGCAATAGATAGAAGAGAGGCGGGTTTAGGTCTAATTAAGGGAGTTCACTTGCAAACATTCCCAACTTTGCAGTCTGGCTTCTCAGGTAAATTCTACCGTGAAACCACAAAGCCGCTTGAACCTTACTTTAAGGAAGTGGAGAATGTCATTCAACGGATTTTTCGGAAAGGAATGCGGATTTATGTGTCAGGCCCTGGTCATATAAAAAATGAATTTGCAAATCTTCTGTCAAACAGTGGTAGTAAATTAGCTTCAGCTGTTAAGATCGTAGATGGAATTGACTCTGCTGGTGATGATGGAATTTACCTAGCTTTACATTCCCAAGATTTAAGAAAGAATATTTCAGAGAGTAAACTTGGTAGAGCAGCAACCCTGCTTGAGGAAATAGTTCGACGCATCGCTGTAGAAGATGATCGTATAGCTCTTGGGTTCTCTGATGCAGTTAAAGCAACTGATGAAGGCGCTATTGAATCCCTCTTGGTTTCTGACCGAATCTTTGAACTTGGAATTGATGAGGATGAAATAATTAAGCTTCTAAACAAGGTAGAGTCTCAGCGTGGGAAAACGTTTCTGATAGATTCCTCCACAGATTTAGGAGTTCAGGTCTCCAAGCTTAGTGGAGTTGTATCTCTTTTGAGATATCCTGTGTATTTTGGTTAGAAACTGCCGGTTACATTATTCAACCAATCTAAGTACTTTTTATTCATATCATTAACAGTTATTTCTAGAACTTCTGGAATATCATAGGGGTGTTGTGTTTCGACCTCTTTCTTTAGGTCTTCCACTTTTTCTTTAGTTGTTTTGTATATCACGAGGTACTCCCCAGACTCCTCAAATTTATCTTTCCAAATATATCTAGAGTCTATTCTAACAAGATTTACACATGCAGCCAGTCTCTTTTCCTTTACCAGATACTTAGCTGCATCTTCTGCTGATTCTAAGTCAGGATATGTGGATAAAATAATTTTTCCATTCAATAACTTACAACCTAGCGAGTTTGTGTATATTATGTTATATTAAACAAATAGGTATGGACCCAGTATCACTGAGATTAATAGAGCAACTATGAATAGGGATGATGCTGTGACTATTTTCTTGGCTGTATTTTCTTTCCAACCTCTTTTGTTTCCATAGGACTGAAGAGCCGATCTTAAGGCTTGTCCACCATCTAATGGATATAGTGGAAGAGCATTAAAGATAGCCAGATTGAAGTTTACGAACCACAACCAGAACAGTATGTTTGCAGTGAAGAAGGTGTAATCACCTAAAGGAGAAGTATAGAAATTCTGCATTGTTTCGGAAAATGGGACACGTTCTTGAGCTAAATTGAAGGTTGGAATATAGAGGTAGATAAGTGGAGATGTTAATTGTGGTCTCCTATAATTCTCCAAGAGATCTGAAATCATGGATGAATCTATTCCGGTAAAACCAATAAATGCACTGGCAGTATTGTTAAAGTCTGTCAAAATGATGTTGCGTTCTATTTCATCGCCTTCGTGAAGAAAAGAAATGGATATCGTGTCGCCTGGATTAAAATCTAAAAGTACTTCTTGAATTTCATCACCACTTGTTACAGTAACCCCATTTAATGTTAAAACAGTGTCGGTTGGTAACATGCCTGCATTATGAGCTGGTGAATCCTCAAAGACGCCTACTACTCCTACACCGCTGGAAGCTGGAACCATCATTCCTACTAGAAGCATCAATCCTATTAATGAAATAATAGCTACAACAAAATTACTCATTGGGCCTGCAGCCATAACTCTACCAGTTTTGCGCGCAGCAGTCTTCTTAATTTCTTCTTCATCAATATCTACAAATGCTCCGATTGGTAAAACGGCTAGAAATATTAAGCCGCTTGATTTTACTTTTAATTTGAATGATCTAGCTAAGATTCCGTGGGATCCTTCGTGAACTACCATTGCAACGACAAGAGCTATCCAACCGTATATCAGGGGGACATATGGATTTAGACCAGGTATAAGGATGTGGACAAAGGGGCCAGAGGATCGTACAAATTCTCTTATTGGGGGACTTGCAAGCATAATTGAGGCTGAGAATAGGATAAGAGCAAAACCTACTGCACCGACTATGGGGAATATGTATAAAGATACCGTTCCAAAAAGCCTGGTTGTCTTTAGTATCGCTAACTTATCCATAAATGTTATACCCCTTTTTGTTCTTAATAGAAAAAATGGAAACTGAAATGATAGCGTCTTTTCTTCTTCTAATTCCTTTTCTTCAGTATTTTTTTCTTCCTCGGATCCCTTTTCTTCTATGGTCTTTTCGTTTTCTTCGCTCACGCTAATATCTATATGATGCAACAAATATACCCTGTAAAAAGGTGATGGTCACAATAAAAAACACCGTGCAAAAATGTAATAGGTGCAAAAAAAAATCTGTTTATCATAGAATTTATTCTGGTGAGTATCTATGCGGTGAGTGTTTTAAGGGATCAATTATTGAGAAAACTCGGAAAACAATTTCCAGTTATAATATGATGGAGCATGGTGATATTTTAGCAGTAGCAGTTTCAGGGGGAAAAGATAGTCTCAGTCTCCTTGATGTTCTTCAAAGACATTCATCGAAACATGGAGAGAAAATAATTGTCATAACTGTAGATGAAGGCATTCAGGAATATCGCGATGAAGCGGTTAAATTATCTTCAGACATGGTATCAAATATGGGTTTAAGACAAGAGATCGT
Source organism: Nitrososphaerales archaeon (assembly GCA_030745655.1). Taxonomy (GTDB): domain Archaea; phylum Thermoproteota; class Nitrososphaeria; order Nitrososphaerales; family JACPRH01; genus JASMAB01. The sequence continues at coordinate 5,061 of JASLOE010000033.1, forward strand.
TTCTTTCAAATCTCTTTTTGGTTTTACTTTGGACGAAGCATTGGATTTAAGGAAAGATCAGAAGATTTCAGCTTGTTCAATATGCGGTATTCTGAGGCGTAGAGCCATAGATTTAGCTGCTAAGAAGGTGGGAGCTGATGTTGTTGCCACTGGGCATAACTTAGATGATTTTATACAAACCTATTTTATCAATTTAACAAATGGTGATATGGGGCGACTTGAATTTTTAAGTCCATTCTTCGAATCTCAGACAGATTTACCGCGTAGAGTGAAGCCTTTTATCGAAATATATGAAGAAGAGATAGCTTTCTATGCTTATCTTTCAGGTATCCCTTTCCAAAATATACCTTGCCCCTACATGAATGAGGGAATAAGGACTGAAATTAGGAGTTTTCTTAACAAACTTGAACGAAGACACCCCGGCATAAAATACAATACCTATAGCACAGCCCTAAAGCTACTATCTAGCACACAACCTTTAAGGAAAAGAAGGAAATGTGAAAATTGTGGATACCCATCATCAAACAACATATGCTTATCTTGCAAAACTATTCAAATGATAAAGAATAATCGCTCAGTTAACTGATTCTAGAAAAATAATTTTTTATTCATCTTGAATCATTTTTCTCATGTCACGATATTCTTCCTTTGTGATTTCGCCTTTAGCTAGCCTTAACTTTAAAATCTTTAATGGGTCAGAATTAGAGTTTTTTCTTTTTTCATTTCTTTTATTCTCACTTCTTTGTTCGACACTTTTTTTATGGATCATCTTCTTTTGTTTATCTGCCTTTTCCTTAATTCTTTCTTTTATCCCAATTCTCTTATTATTTATCGATTTATTTTTAATACGTTTACTACATTCAGCACATAGTTTACTTTCATCGTCTTGTGGATTCCAATATTTAGTTTCAAACCAACCAAATTGTTTCCCACAATTAGCACAATTGTCTACCAATTAGATTCTTTGAAGTTAAAAGCTATATCAATATTTCCCAACATAAAATTCTGTACCTAACAACAAAAATAGGGTAGTTAAATAAAACCAAGAAAAAAGGTGGTAAGGTGCTTTCATCGCCTGCACCTATAGGCTGAAGACTATGAGAAATCAATTGTGTGATATTTTATGCTGAATAAGCAAATATAGGCATCACTTACTATACCGTATACGGTGGAAGGTAGGGCTGGGGGGATAGTCGTCCCCCGTCCTGAAACCGACTATATGCAGGGGCCAGTAACTATCGGGTAAAACGCTCCCGTTGGAAACTTACCTTTCCTGTAGGGATGAAGACACGCCGTAGCGGGTGGCTATAAGAAGCAGGCCTCTCGAAGGGGAGGTTCCGACTTTGTGCCGTTGAATCGAGCCAGGTCCGGGAGGGAGCAGCTCTAAGGCGGGATGGTCACGCTGTTGCGTCTACGTGTTTGACTTTATAGGATTGGAGATGAGATCTGATGGAGGCGTGAGCGCCGATGGATCTTCTACCATTTTCTAATTTTGTATTTCCCTACTTCTAAGGGGAAGGCTTTAAATCAGGAGATTGCTGCTCAACCACGAATTAGTAATACATGATTTGCCGGGGTCGCCTAGCCTGGTAGGGCGCAGGCCTGCTAAGTCTGTGACTGTAATGGTCTCGTGGGTTCGAATCCCACTCCCGGCGCCAGATCTCAAAAACATCATTTACAGAACTCGAATTAAATAACATTATTCTATTCCCGTATTGATTTTCCCTTCGAATGTTTTTCGGTCAGATAATTTGAGTATTTTCTCTTTAAGGGAAACCAACGATTCGTCTTCACCTTGGTCAATATTATCAATAGATAATCCAGTTCGATACAATTTAACCAATTCAGGAATCATATTCGGTTTAAAAAGTTGACATCTTATTCGGAAAATGTCGACACCAACAGCTTTTAGTTCCTGTAAATGTTCGATTAAACAGATATCCTTTGAAGACAAGATATTAGTTCTTGAAAACTCGTCACACTTTACTGGGTAAAGCAAGTCTCTTTTGTCTTTCAGATAGAACCCTTTTTCGTTACAAGTTTTTCTGCACGATATTTTGTCTTCACTATTTATGGCATTTGAAA
>JASLOE010000034.1 GCA_030745655.1 Nitrososphaerales archaeon
TTACACATAAAGAGAGAGTAACTTTGGATTGGGATGTAATACAACAGAAGTGGAGTAAAAGGTGGGATAAAGATCGCATATTCGAAACCGATCCTGAACCTGGAAAACCCAAGTTTTATCTTACTGTAGCATACCCCTATCCCAATTCACCCCAACACATAGGGCACGGTCGAACTTATACTCTAACAGATGTTTACGCACGGTATAAACGGATGAGGGGTTATAACGTTCTTTTTCCAATGGCCTTTCATTATACTGGAACCCCAATTCTTGCAATGTCAAAGAGAATTGCTGAGGGAGACAAGGAGCTTATAGATACGTTTAAGAAAATATACAAAATCCATCCGGAAATAATCCCAACTCTAATTGAACCAATAAAGATAGCTAAGTATTTTCACGAAGAGATAAAGGTAGGTATGAAGGAAATAGGTTATTCTATAGACTGGAGACGAGAATTCACTACCATCGATCCTCAGTACAGCGCCTTCATTCATTGGCAGTTCAATAAACTTAGAAAAAAAGGTTTGATTATGCGTGGAAGTCACCCAGTGGGGTGGTGTCCTAAAGATAGAAACCCTGTTGGACAGCACGATACCTTAGGAGATGTGGAACCAGAAATAGGTGAATATACGCTTATTATGTTCAAGCTTGAAAAATATCGCCTTCCAACCGCTACACTTAGACCTGAAACTCTTTTCGGTGTGACAAATATCTGGATAAATCCTGAAGCCATATATGTGAAAGCCAATGTTGATGGTGAATCTTGGATAATAAGTCAGGAAGCTGCTGAAAAACTACAGTACCTTTCAATGAAAATAACTATTGAAAAAGAAGTAAAAGGATCAGATTTTATTGGAGAGGAAGTTGAGAATCCACTATCAAAAACCAAAATATCTATTCTACCCGCATCATTTGTAGATCCAAGAAATGGAACCGGTGTTGTCATGTCTGTTCCAGCTCATGCACCATATGATTATCAGGCATTGAAGGATTTGGGGAAGAGACAAGAGATATTACAGAAGTATAAATTGCGAGAGGGGCTTATCAACTCTATCAAAATACCAGTAATAATAACCTCAGTGGAATACTCTGGGATTCCTTCAGAGCAGATTATCAATAAGATGAAGATAGATAATCAAAATGATCCAAAACTCGAAGATGCTACATCAGATCTGTATAAGCATGAGTTTCATTTAGGTAAGATGGCGGAGGGAACAGGAAAATACAAAGGAATGTCAATTTCCGATGCTCGAGACAAAGTAAAGGATCATATTTTCACTGCTGGAAATGGAAAGGTTATCTATGAAATATTGAATCGACCAGTAATATGTAGATGCGGAACAGAATGTTTGGTTAAGATATTCGAAGAGCAATGGTTCATCAATTATGGTGAATCGAAGTGGAAAGATCTTGCGAGAAAATGTATTGATAAGATAGATATACTACCTGAAGAAATCCGCCCAGAATTTGATTATACTATTGGTTGGTTGAAGAGGAAAGCATGTGCTAGGGAATCAGGGCTCGGAACCAAACTACCATGGGATAAAGAATGGATAATTGAGAGTTTATCTGACTCTGTAATCTATATGTCATACTACCTGATTTCAAAGTATGTAAATAAATATAATTTATCGAAGGACCAGCTTACTGAAAATGTATTTGACTACATTCTTCTTGGAGAAGGGAATCTTGAAGATGAGGCACGAAATAGCAGTATAGGAATTAAGATTTTGCAAGAAATGCGAGAAGAGTTTGAGTACTTCTATCCATTGGATAGTCGACATTCAGGCCGGGATCTAGTCCCAAATCATCTAACATTCTTCCTTTTCAACCATTCAGCCATTTTCCCAGAGGTTAATTGGCCAAGACAGATAGTGATTAATGGAAGCGTCTTAATGGATGGTAAGAAAATGTCCAAATCATTTGGAAATATTATCCCTCTTAGAGAAGCTGTAAAAACCTATGGTGCAGACCCCCTAAGGCTTGCCATACTTGCAACAGCCGAACTATTACAGGACGCAGATATTAGTCTCAGTTTAGTTAAGACTTTCAACGAACGAATTGAACGACTATACGGTACGATTGTTTGGGCATTAGATAAACGTGGAGCCTTGGATAAGAGAGAACTTAGAGTAGAGGACAGGTGGATGCTCAGCAGGCTCCAAATGATAATCAAGCAGTCAACTGATGCATTAGAGAAACTTCGTTGCCGTGAGGCTATTCACAATATAATCTACATTGCTGATCAAGACGTTCAGTGGTATCTTCGTAGAAGTAAAGTTAATTTGGATAAGAATAGAACAGCAATTATTACCGCAGTGATCTACGAAGTGATACAAACCCGCATAAGACTCCTTGCACCATTCGCACCATTTATCTCAGAGGAGATATGGGAACTAATGGGAAATAGAGAGACCATATCTACAGCTGTTTGGCCCAAATTAGAAAATTCCAAAATTGATCTAGAAGCGGAGGAGGGAGAAGAGTTGATCAAGAATCTCTTGGAGGATACGTTGAAGATAGTAAGAGTAACCAATATCAAGCCGAGAAAAGTGATCTATTATACATCTTCAGAGTGGAAATGGAAGGTATACTTAGAGATGCTGCAATCGGTAGATCAGGATTCATTAGATATGCGTTTATTGATGAGCAGCATAATGCAGAAAGAAGAAATGAAAAGAAGGGCTAAGCAAGTTTCGTCATTCACTAAGAAACTGATAGAAGAAGTTCGAACAGTTCCACTTGATATGCGTAAGAGAAGATTGAAAATAAAGATTCTTAATGAATCAGATATCCTGAAGACAGCTACAGATTTTCTGGAAAAGGAACTTGGAGCAGAAGTTTCCATATATAATGAAACTGACTCGTACAAATATGATCCAAGAGATAAAGCGGTTTATTCGAAGCCATATAGACCAGCCATATTTATTGAATAGACCCAGAATAAATGGAAAAATATTTATAGCTATTTAGCCTCACCTAATTAGGATAACCTAATTAACTAGGTGATGGAATGACACTTATAAAATCTATAATCAACTCGGCAGCACCATTTTTAATAACATTTCGTGAAGCCTTAGAGGCAGCCCTTATTGTAGGAAACATTGGTGAAGTGAAGACAGAATTGCTAGATACTTGGATAGAAAGGGGTAGTTAATTTTGCAGTTCTCTGGTTGTAACCATCTATATGTTGATCCTGTCGATTCTGAGAATAAGGAAGAGTACCTCGAAGCAGTATGGATGATCGAAGAGACCGGTGAATCACCAGTAAAAATATCAACTATTTCACAAAAACTGAAAATAGCGCCACCTAGTGCTGTTCAGATGCTTAAGAAACTAGAAAAAGAGGGGTATCTAAAATACAAAACTCGCGAAGGAGTGATCTTAACTAGAAAAGGCAACAGGATTGGGAGACGAATGGTTAGAAACGGGATGCTCATAGAGAGTCTTATGGTTGAATCTCTGGGAATTGAAATTGATCCTAAAGTTGCCTGTGGAATCGAGCATCATATGACAGATGAATTTACCAACGCCATATGTTCCTTGATGAGGCATCCTATAAAATGTCCTCATGGAAACTTGATTCCAAAAGGTACATGCTGCAACAGAAATGAATAAGAGCCTCGAGTGGGGATTGAACCCACGATCTCCTGCTTACTCGATGGTTTACGAGGCAGACGCTTTACCACTAAGCTATCGAGGCATGAACAAGTTCTGTAATCTTAGATTGTTTATCTTTTTCTTTATTAATTAAGCATATCATAAAGCTGATTAACCCAAATTCACAGAACTGAAAGAAGGAAAAAATATAAGTAAAAAGTTCATCGAGTAATATATGGACAAAAAAGAAAAAAGTTTGCAGAAAGCCTTTGCAGAAAAAAGTCAGGCCAGTCGAAAGTATAAAGCATTCACGTTGTGTGCTGATTAAGAAGGCTATCCACAGATAGTTAAACTCTTAAGGGCAACATCAAAATCTGAATATTTTTTTCGAAGTCTGGTAATATTTTTATATGCTAGTACTTGGAGACAAGGTAACATCTGGTGAATATAATTGGCAATAGATGAAGAGTTTTATAAAAATCTAAAACCTGTCGAGAAGCATAATGACCATGTCGTTTGGGGACCTGGAAAAATGGGAGCTGGAGCAGAAGATGAGAATGTGAAAGCATCTTATGAAGCAGCTGGAAAGAAAATAGAACCGTTAGGAATACATGGAACATATGTAGCTGTGGATTGGGATGATTGTGAAGGCGAAGGCACGTGTCTGACAACATGTCCAACAACTGTCTTTGAATGGTGGATGAACCCAGGAAATAGTGGAGAAGATGACAGACTAGATTATAGAGACAAATCGGATCCTGTAAGAGAAGCTGATTGCATCTTCTGCATGGCGTGCGTAACAGCTTGTCCAACACAAGCAATAAAAGTTGATGAGTCACTAGTAGACGTTCACAATAATGTGAAACTATAATCTAAAATACCATAAAGATTCGTATACTGATTATTCCCAGAGTCAGTGGGAAATTTAAGAAGAACACTATTGTAAAATCTAACTTGGTAATCTTTGACCCGATAAATACTATAAAAAACGATTCCTTTAGTATCTTATAGCATAATACTGCATCATTAAGAAAAAAATCCTCGTTTAATTTATTTAGGAAATCAATAATTATTCATAACGATTCTGAAGAATAAGGCATCGTGACTTAAAGTAAACTAATATGGTAGCCCGGGCCAGATTCGAACTGGCGTCACCGGCTCTCTTCCAATTATTGGCCAAAGGCCGATATTCAAGAGGCATCTCACCTGTGCTTGACCGCTACATTCGGTAGAGAAAAGTTTCTCTTCCACCGGGCTAAACCGGAACCGGGCTGCCCTCAGCTAGTGGTTTACAACGATTAAATCTTTCTAGATTACAAAACAAATTAAACTGAAAATACCTAGATTTATTGAAAAGCGATAAAATAATAAAACTGCATTATATGATTATTATAGTCGTTGAATAACAATATAAATAATCCATACATTTGGAAGACATTAAGGAAGAGTATTTTTGATGTTAATGTATTAATTTCCATCATATTTTGATAGAAAACATCTTTTTTAGGAAGATGCAAATTTGATATGCTTGATATTGTAGGAGTAAATTCTATTGCGGAAACAAAAATCTAATAGATTCATAAGAGGAACTTTAATTGTTGCTGGAACTTTTTTCTTAGGATTAGGGATCCTCGGAATAATACTACCAATTCTACCTACAACTCCATTTTTTTTACTTTCTGCCGCCTGCTATTCCAGAGGTTCAGAAAGGTTTTACAAATGGTTAATGGGAAATCGGTGGTTTGGAAAATATATTAGCAACTACCGTACAGGAAAAGGAATATCAGTAAAAATAAAAATAGTCAGCATCATTATGCTTTGGATCACAATATCATTTTCCGTATTCTTTATCGTCACCCACCCAATTTTAAGATTCATCCTTTTCATAATAGCTATTTTAGTGACTATGTATCTGCTATTGATTAAGAATACAAAGTAATATCAACATATTTTTTTTCAGAATAATCGGATAGAACCTAGTGCGTTATATCATTGCGAATGAATGAACATATAATCAAGATAAGCCCTTTTTGATAAATATGTTGAAAATCAAAAATATTAAAGAATATAGATTGATAATACAAAAAAGAGAAATAGGTCGAAACTTTGTCTTTGGTTATGCCAGAAATTAAGAGTGAAATCTGCTCAAAACATAAAATTAAGATGAATCCTTCAGGAGAAGGATCATTTGAATGCCCTGTATGTAATTTTATAAATCAACGTAGATTCCGAAGAAGAGGCAGATAATTAAGTACCGCATAAAAAATGATGATTTTCAAATAATATCACTTCAGTATTTTTGTGCAGATTAACCAAGTTTTGATATAACTTTTTTTTGATTAGTTCAGTATCAAATAGAAATTATTCTGTTGTAGGTAAATAAAACCAATTATAACAGTTGTTCAGAGAAACAGAGGGAAGAGACTAAGAAACTGTTTTGATAATCTTTATTTCCAATTGAAGACACCCTGATAGACGGGCCGTAAATCCAGCTGGGCCGGTATCGTTATATGTAGAATAGGCATACAACGTCGGAGGTTCAGTGGTAGAATATCCGACTTGCACTCGGAAGGTCGGGGGTTCAAATCCCCCCCGGTCCACTCTCTAATAGAGTATAAATCTATAATAATAACCACTCCCATATAGTCGGAGAGAGCATCATGGTTACCAAAGGATACCACAAAGAATTATTGAAGGATGAAGATGTAAATCGATGGTTCAAGAATCTTTCAAAAGGAAGCGTCATATTATCCGATGTTTATCTTAGATCTCTAGGTAGGTTTTGCGACCAAATAAAAACTACACCTAAACAATTTGCCAAGATG
>JASLOE010000035.1 GCA_030745655.1 Nitrososphaerales archaeon
AAGATGTGGAAAAACTATTTACGATACTTTAGTCTTTAGAAAACATAGGAAAGAATGCTACGCAGAGGGCAAGCTAAGTAGAAACGCAAGATAAATTGAAAGATTTGCAGAGGTTCTAAAAAACTGTAAGCACAAATGGTTGATTACTTATGATGATTCTCCTCAAGTGAGAAAATTATTTGATTTTGCTTTTATTGAGGAATGGTTATTGCAATATGGTATGAATAATTATAAACAAGATTCAGCTAGACAAGGAAAAGAAGTTTTTATTTCTAACTATGAAAAGAATTAGCAGATTATCCACAATTCCTCGTCGGAAAAAAATGATTCTTAGGAACTAATAGACTCCACTGTTTTTTACAAGTATGAAATTATTTGGAAAGCTATGTTTCAGCTTAGGCATCTATCTACAAGCAGTATCAGTTGTTATGCTGTATCTACGTATGTGGTCTTTATTCTACAATATGATTCTATAGATCTCTCATAAGCGCATTATAGGATAAAACAATTCAAATTAATTAGATAGAAGGTTATTCCACTCGCATATTATAATCAAATTTCAAAATGATCATCATATCCAAGAGCCATCTGTTGTATAATATCGGTTTTTATTTTGTTATCTCGTTACTGATTAGTTTAATTACTGTCCAATATCCTTTTTTCTAGACTTTTTTCATATTTCTCTCTTGTTTTTTCATAGCGATTCAACAAATTTTCGTCATCAATTATCCAAGATTCTTCAACTGTATAATGATCACTTGTATAATATTATCTGTCCGTTTTTCGATTGATAACATATAATTATCTGGTAGCTTTAGGGCATTTTGTGATATTTTCTTGTCAAAGAATAAAATGAATCTTGGTTTATTACTTCCTACTTCTGCACATAAAGGCACTCCGATGTTTAGTAAAATATTGGAAATGGCGAGAATAGCTGAAGAATCTGGTTTCACATCTCTTTGGGTTGGTGACAGTATTCTCCGTGCTAGAATTGATGCTTTGATGACATTGGCGGCAGTTGCTTCAAGGACCCGGAAAGTTATGTTAGGGACTGCCACTATCATTCTTCCCATTCGTAGTCCTGTTCTAGTAGCTCAAATGATTGCCACTCTCGATCATATTTCTGGTGGACGAGTTATTCTGGGTGTGGCACCTGGAGGGGAAGATACAAAACCAGAGTTTGAGGCATGTGGCGTACCTTTTGAACGAAGGGGGAAACGCATGGATGAAGCAATTAAGGTGTTAAGGATGCTCTGGGAGAATAATAATGTAAATTTTTCAGGTGAATTCTATAATCTTTCAGGAATAACTCTTGATCCGAAGCCTGTTCAGAAGCCGTATCCATCAATATGGGTTGGTGGTGCTTCCAAACGTACTTTCCAGAGGGTTGCTGAGGTGGTTGATGGATGGATACCTTTCGATATCCCTCCTGAAGAGTACAAGCAACATTGGGATACTATCTCTGACTGGGCGAAATCGAAAGGTAGATCACTCACTGAGATTCATCCAGCAGTCTATATTTACACGAATCTTGAACCTAAATCAGGATCAACAGAATCTGAGGAGGAATTCTATATTGGTGGAATGCATGAATCCACTTTATCAACTCATGGACGTAAACAAACTTACATTGCACCAGATGAAGTTCTGAAGAAGATAGATCAGTATTCTGAGATAGGTGTTAAAACAATGATATTAAGGTTCGCAGCGAAAAATCCTATGGGTCAATTAAGGGCCTGTGCAGAAGAAATATTGCCCTCTATTTAATCCTGACTTAGAATCAGCAGAAGATGCGGCTACGTATCTGGTAAAGGAAACAAGACTGACTGCCTGTGTAAATCTTGTTAGAATAGAATGATGAGTCCGAATTTCGGTTAGCTATTCTATTGAAAGATAACGATACCCTTACCTTGGATTAATACGAATATGGTATTCTATTGGTGGTTAGACCCGTAAATGAGGGCGAAAATCCGAACACCTTAGTATATTATCAATAATTCATAATTTATGTAAAAAAATGGGCCGGAGCGGATTTGAACCACTGACCTTCGCAGTGTCAGTGCGATGTCCTAACCAGGCTAGACGACCGGCCCACTAACTCCGAAGAGTAAGTATGTAAGAATAAAATCTTTATTACTTGATTATTATTGATGTTGATGAACCTTAAGGTATCTTTAAGATGAATAGAAGAAATTTGCTAATAGTTATGGGGGTATTCGTTGTTGTACTGATCATGATATTTTTCTTGGTGCCTAGTTCAGAATCAGCGCTTGAGCAGAAGACGGAAGTATTTCTTAATGTAATGGGTGGCAGAGCTGTTCTGAATGCTTTTAATTTACAGGAAATAACCTTAGATGATCATTATTTCTATGATGAAGAGCATCCTCCATTTTTTCGAATTCATATTTGGGTACCTCATGAAGACGCCTTGATAGTATGGCATGTAGTGAATATTTCAAGAATAGAAATTCAAGAGCTAATAGATTCAAGAGAGGGTTTCACAGAATATATAGTAAAAAACGGAAGTAATGACAATGAGATTTTAGAAGAAATAATAGTTAGGGAGACAGGTGAATATGTCGTAACGTTTAGGCAGACGAATGTCGAACTTGAGGCTGAACGATATTACTTGAAGATATCTGTAGTATATTGGGGATTAAGATAATCTATCTAAAAACTTGTGTGTTGTTTATTGTTGCCTTATTCTTCTGTGCGGGTTGGTTTAAAGAAACATCTCATTAATTCCATAATTAAACGGGGGTTAATCATTGGGAAAAAGTTCTAAAATATCTGGTTTCTATAAGCTCAGTCCCGTAGAGAGACTGAAACTTGTAAAGGATTTTTCAAACCTATCTAAAGAGGACACTGAGGCTATCCAGAGCCTATCAGGATTAAAAGTTGAAGATGCTGACAGAATGATCGAGAACGTTATTGGCATAATGTCTGTCCCTCTTGGTATTGCTGTAAATTTTCTAATCAATGACAAAGATTATCTTATTCCTATGGCTATTGAGGAGCCTTCGGTTATAGCTGCAGCAAGTAATGCTGCTAGAATTGCACGTATAGGTGGAGGTTTTCAGGCAAGTAACACCGGTCCTGTTATGATTGGACAAATTCAGGCTGTTGATATCGAAGATCCATATGGTGGTAAAATGAGTATTCTAGAATCTAAAAACACTATTTTAAAGAAAGCAAATGAGCAGGATCCAATTTTGGTGAAGTTTGGCGGAGGTGCAAAAGATGTCTCTGTTGATGTGCTTGATTCATTTATTGGGCCCATGGTTGTAACTAATCTTCTTGTTGATTGTCGAGATGCCATGGGAGCTAATGCTGTAAATACAATGGCAGAAGCAGTAGCTCCACTTATTGAAGAGATAACTGGGGGAAAAGTAAATCTTAGAATAATCTCTAACTTGGCTTCTGAACGCCTAGTAAGATCAAAAGCTATTTTCCCCAAAGAAGCTTTAGGTGGTGAAGATGTAGTTGTCGGTGTAGTTGCTGCATATGCATTTGCAGCAGCAGACCCCTATCGTTGTGCTACCCATAACAAAGGAATTATGAATGGGGTATCTGCAGTGGCATTAGCTACTGGCCAAGATACACGAGCTTTAGAAGCTGGTGCACACTCATTTGCAGCAATTTCTGGTGAATATCTTCCGCTGACAACTTGGGAGCAAAATGAAAAAGGAGACCTCGTAGGGACAATAGAGATACCTATGGCTGTCGGGCTTATTGGTGGTGCTACAGCAGTTCATCCAGTTGCAAAAGCATGCAAAAAAATTCTAGGAATAAAGTCTGCTGTAGAACTGGGTGAAGTTATGGCTTCTGTTGGGTTAGCCCAGAATCTTGCTGCTTTAAGAGCTCTCTCATCTGAAGGCATTCAGAAAGGGCATATGAAGCTACACGCAAGGAATTTGGCTATTTCTGCAGGTGCTAAAGGTAAAGTTATTGATAACGTAACTACCAAAATGATTGAAGAACAGAAAGTGCGATTCGATCGTGCAAAAGAGCTAGTGGATGAAATCAGCAGAAAAAGCTAGTTGTGGTTTGATATGCGTAAGATATTCAAGTACGGTTTAGCTGTAGTTAGGGATAAGAAATTACTAGTATTACGCGAAAAAAACACATCAAAGTATCTTTTGCCTGGTGGTCGACCAGAGAAAGGTGAGAACATAGAAAAAACTTTGAATCGGGAAATAAAGGAAGAACTTAATACAATTATTCGTCCAGGTTCAATAAGGTTTTACGGAATATTTGAAGATGTAGCTGCCAATGAGCCTGATACAATCATACGAATATCTCTTTCAATAGGTGAGATTGAAGGAGTTCTAGAGCCTTCTTCTGAAATAGAGGAGACAGCTTGGATTGGAAGTAATCACAGCTTAATACTTGCACCAAGCATAAAGAACAAGATTCTACCAGCGTTAATAAAGGATGGAATAATCGATTAACAGTAGAGATCAAAAGATCATTTTTAGAAGTGCATATTGACAATGAAACCCGAACTTGTAGTACCAGCAGGTGACTTTGAAGCATTAAGAG
>JASLOE010000036.1 GCA_030745655.1 Nitrososphaerales archaeon
ATAAGAATGCTATATATTCGCGTGTGTTTATTTTTTTTTTTTAAAAAGTTTTTGATTGTATGCCGACGATTCGATACGAACCGCATGACTAAGCAAATATTAACATGTGCATTCGATCGCCGATTTGAGCACAACGTACTGCGACCAAAAGTCATGTATACAGCAACTCGTTCGCTCCATAATGGGGGAGCGTGATAAGTTCTTCCCACCGTCTGCAAACCTACTAATAAATTGCTGCTGGGTTTTTCTATGTTCATGGTATGTTAACTTGAAAGGTGTCGCAGTGTGATCCTATACCCTTTATAGGTTTATTAATTTAAATGTGTGGGATAACAATCGATTTGTGTACACCGGTTGGTTTGCCTACCTCTCTAATCCCCCCCAACTCTGGTTACCTTGTATTACGGGATTACAAAGAGAATACCCCGCTTAGGCGGGGCTTTCAATGAGACATGGCTTAATCGTCTATTATATCCAGCGTCCTTGACGACTGTCCTACTGCCGAGCCGCCTCCTCATTAATCCAACGCAAGGGGCGTTGAAATTCCTATCCCTGTCTGCCCCGCCACTTCGCCGCTATTGATTCCAATGTTATAACCATCAGGCGATAATTCTTCATCGAGTTGCTCTTTTGCTTTTCGAACAGCGTACATCAAGGCAACTACCTCGTCATCAGTTGCTTCAAAAAAAGTTTCAACATGTCTCCTTGGAATAATAAGAGTATGCCCTTTAGAAACTGGGTACTGATCGCGAATTACGATTGCTGCATCACATTGTTCAACAATCTGACTTTCGTTCAAATTACAAAAAATACAACTTTCCATGGGTAAACTATATCGATATTTACATAT
>JASLOE010000037.1 GCA_030745655.1 Nitrososphaerales archaeon
GTCGCGGCCCAGGCGGTGCTACGAGACGACCTGTCCGGCCAACGCTTCCGGATGACCGGACCCAAGGCGCTCTCGTTCGAAGACGCAGCGCAGCGCGTCGCGGCGATCACCGGCGAGCCGTTGAAGCTCAGCCACATCCCCCTCGGCCTCATCCGGGTGGTCGGGACGCTGGCGCTGCCCTTCACGCCATTCGTGCGCTTCATCTACCAGGGGATGACCCTGCACGACCGCTTCCCGGAGCACCTCGCCGAGAGCGTCGGAGAGGACCATCAACGCCTCATCGACACGTTCGACTTCACGCCGAGGACCTTCGACGAGGCCGCGAAGGAGCGGTTCGCGAACACCCCGGTCTGAGGCGAGCGTAGGCTGTGGCGCCCTGACTGGTCAGAGAGCGTGCGCGCCATCGTACAGCGGCGGTCAGCCGGCGAGATCATGCTAGGGATAGGAATTTCAACGCCCCTTGCGTTGGATTAATGAGGAGGCGGCTAGTTAACTTATTTAAACCAACACCACCACCAGCACCTGAGCCAGAGCCAGAGCTAGACGTAACCACAAACTTGAGCGAAGAACAACGCCTGCTGCGGAATTGGCTAGGTGTGGTAGTTGCGGAACAAAGGAAAACGGTCAAACTTCTAGACCGAGTGCGGGAGGAGCTAGACCGAATAAGGGGGCATCTGGTGTTTTACACTGTGCTGATGGTTCTGGGAGTGGTCGGGGCAGCGGGCGTGGTCGGTCCCACGGTTGTACCGACCGTTGTGGGCATAGCCAGCGAGGGCCGGATAGGTTCACAGTCGAACGGGTAGGCCAGTACACCGGGTTGGAACAC
>JASLOE010000038.1 GCA_030745655.1 Nitrososphaerales archaeon
TGAAGCATATGGAAAAATATTGTTCCGCATACGAACCTTCGGTAAAATAATGGATAGTTGATGGATGCTTGATGGGTTAAAAAGCCTATAATAGACTCTTTATAATGGTTTTAGCCTATTTAAGAGTAATTAAGCAGATAAAACCTTATTTTAAAGGAATAATATTATGTTTTATGGATTATCATCGCAGAAAAGGAAGAGGAAAAGGAAAATCAATATCGAGTTATCAAAGTTAAGGATCTAGAAGATTTTCTTAATAAAAACCCTGGATGGAAACCTAAACAATCGGTTAATAGCGATAAATTCTGAATAGAAAAGAAGTTTTGATGTAATCACTTTAATCAATTTCTGTCTTGCAAGATGGGCAGGAAGTCTTATTTTGCGCTACTTTTTTCATGCAAAGAATCCATCCCCACCCCATTAACAAAAACAAAAACATTAACAGATCTCAAGCTGGTTATCTGCATCTTATAATTTAGTGTCTTCAGCTTTAGAATACAACCAGTAACCGAGAGCCATAAACACACTGCCCGCAAGCAGATTACCAAGTGTCACCCAAAACAAATTATAGGCCATTCCGTACAAGCTGACAGTTGCAGGGTGTTCACCGAGAAGGGCGATGAAAAACAGGGTCATATTAGCAACAGAGTGTTCAAAACCACTGGCAATAAAGGCGAACAGGCACCAGAAGATAACGATGCATTTTGCCACGTCGTTCTTCGTCCGTCCTGACATCCACAAGGCAAGGCAAACGAGCCAGTTACAAAGAATACCGCGTGCCAGGAGCTCAATAATGGGCGCGTTCATTTTGGCG
>JASLOE010000039.1 GCA_030745655.1 Nitrososphaerales archaeon
ATTAGTGCTGGTTGCAAGCACATCAGCCCACCTGCAATCACTAGGCAGGTAAAAATGAGTATACATATCACGCTGACCTGCCATTTGTTCACCAACTTTTGCAACAAGCTTCGCATGCTCTTCATCAAATGTGTCGCTTAGGCGTTTGAAAAAGAGAAGTCCGAAGATGTAATGCTTGAAGTCGGAGCTGTCAATTTTACCACGGAGCAAATTTGCAGACTCCCAAAGATGGGATTTGAGTTTATTGAGTGTGACTGTTTCTGACATTATCTATTTGTTCTATCCAACTAATTCCACTTTCACCTTACACATTCGCAATGCCTCTACATTTGGGTCAATTTAAACAATAAAGCCTCACAAACAAAAACCCCCCGCAACTGTTTTTGTCATGTTACCACGCCATTCCCATATTGCCTTTAACCACCAAAGACGTTACATTCACCCTTAAGCGTGTAATATGAAGCTGGAGGAAGTTCCCATGAGTGAAAAAGAAATAGGTTTTGTGTCTCACTTTTTCGGAAAGATTTCCGTTGCCGGGATCGAGATTACCGGTGGATCGCTATCTGTGGGAGACAAAGTGCATATTGATGGTCACACCACTGATCTTGTTATGGATATCAAATCCTTACAGGTCGAACATGAAACTGTATCGGAAGTGAAGAAGGGTGATAGCATCGGTCTGAAGGTTTCCGAGAGAGTACGTCCCCACGACAAAGTCTATCTGGTTGTACCGGATTAGTTCTGGTCTACGTCAGGGGAGTGGGATTTATTACCTGTCGCTCCCACATT